>JAQTLG010000020.1 GCA_028715025.1 Dehalococcoidia bacterium
AGTCGGATTAATATGCGGCGGCTTTAAATGCGCAAGATCAGCGCCCAGTGACCTCCGCAGGTTTAAGTAGCGCTCAAAGGCACCTTTTGGCAACAGAGTGACCTTGATCGGCTCGGAGCCGAGGACATGCTGGACGTTCCCGTAAGGTAACCCATCGTCCATTTTCTGCAGTTCCCGATAGATATATTGCGCGATAGCATCCTCAGAAATTTTCGTATCCCCTTTTAACTCTATGAGGATATGTAGTATGGCATCTTTGCCCCGGTATTCTTTGCGCGCAACCCAATCTACGTATGGAACTTCAGATCTGCTTACAGCCTGCCATATTATCTTTTCCGTCAGTCTGATGAAGCCACCGATGTCGATGGTGTGATCGACTCTACCTTCAAACACCATCTGGGGTAACTGGATGTTCAGTTTTTCATTACTAAGAGAAGTGATCTTGATTACGTCACCGGTTCTGTATCTGATCAGTGGAGACCCATGGAAATTGGTGACGACCAGTTCGTATTTCTCACCTGGCCTGACTTCGTTCATCAGCAGGACGCTCGGAATATAAGAGCTGTCCGCCTTGTTCCTGATATATTCAGCCTCAGGGATGAATTCAAGGAAATTGAGACTGGGAGTAAAGGTCATGCCGCTAAAATCCCAGGCCTGCATGGCTACCAGCCCTGCCTCAGTGCTCGCATATACGTCCAGGGTATCTCTACCCCAGGTTTTCTTAATCGTATCCCGGAAAATCTCGACATCGCTGCCGCTGCCCATAATGCCTTTGATATTCCATAAATCTTTGGGCATAAGATTGCGCCTGGCCAGCTTGCTTTTCAGTAGAGCTCCGGCAACACGGATAAGCGCCTTTGGGTGAGAGACCAGCGAAGCGATATTCACTTTTCCCATCTGCTGGTTCATTCTCTCACCGATGGCAACCAGCGCCAGGGTAAGTCCGAAATAGAAATCGAAACCCTCGGACAGGGCCAGCTTAAAGCTCGTTGCCAACCTTTCTTCGAACTCCATCTTCTGTGCTGCCTCAAGAGACGGAAGGCTGATGCCCCCAATTTCATCTGAGGCTACGTAGGCATATGTGCCGGATACATATGGTCTGGGGGCGACGGCATAAATAAATTTAAGTCCTTCCTTCATTGACGATACGTCGCCTTTTTTCTTGCAGCTTGCCAGTATGGCAATTGCTGCCCCTATCTTTCCTGATTCATGGACGAACTCCTCTGTCAGGGGTACCCACTTGGTACTCTCCCATTTAAAAGGATATTCGCTTGACCGGCCCGAGGAGTGCTGCCAATACAACGGTTTGCCCGGGAGCTGGTCTTCCTGCTTTTCCGACAGCTCGGGGCAGTAATCTTTATAAGTTGTAAGCGGCACCCTCTTTCTGAACTCATCCACGTCTTGAGGCACAAGGCCGCCCATTATTTTTTTGCCGAGGTTTGACTGGTTGAGAAGCTCGATCTGCTCAAGCAGCAGCCTTCTCTGGATTGACATAAACTGCTCGACGTTTAGGTCAAGAAAACCGCAACACATCTGCCACAGTTCCTCTCTGCGACCCGTGCGTAATAGTTCTTTAATCGTAGGCATAGTTCACCTCCGTCATGAATAAACAAAAACACTATGGCACGATTAAAGTGAATTTGGAAGTGATTATGTTCTAGAAGAGAGTTCTATCAGATACGAAGTTTGATGAATAAATGGAGGGTGAATGACTGGCTGGCTTGCGCGCGTCAGGTATTACAGTCTCTTGGTTTTGCTGGACTTGGTCAATCCCTGGAGTTTGAAGCTTAACTTATCCAGTTCCCCATCAGTAGGCTGCTTACCCAGTTCGAGGCCATAGCTGAGGAAGAACTCGAGGAAGCTTCGCAGGAGGTCTCTTATTCCTTCCTCGAAATGGTGAAACTCCTCTTTGGTAACCAGGT
The DNA here is from genome assembly GCA_028715025.1 of Dehalococcoidia bacterium. Classification (GTDB taxonomy): domain Bacteria; phylum Chloroflexota; class Dehalococcoidia; order GIF9; family UBA5629; genus CAIMUM01. Next base: position 1,923 of record JAQTLG010000020.1, read on the forward strand.
CGCTTTGCTGGCTGGCAGCGGGCTCGTCCAGGTGGCTGTCGATAAGAATATTGATAAACTCGGAGACGCTCATGTCACCGCGGTTCTCATCGATTTTCCTGACCGTAGCCGCATCCAATATCAGCATCCTTTTTTCCGTCATACGCATTTCCTCCGATCTTATTTTTCTTCCGTTATGTTGAACTGTAGAACCTCTAATACGGTCTCAATACTGCGACGCAGGCCGTGGCCTTTTTCGGTAACGATGAAGGTAATCGAGGGATTACCAACCTCGATCTGATCGATCAGGCCCTGCGCCATCATGAATTTAAGATATTTCTGCAATTGCCTGTAGCTCATATTGGCGCTGTACATGATTTCGGTTTTACCTGCACCCTCAGCACCAATCCTCAGCATTTCGCTGATTATTTCAATGTTAGACCGCCGTTGATTCATTTGCCGGCCTGGCTGTGTTCTTATTCATGTTTTATGTAAGCTCGAGTAATATATAACGCTTTCTAAATATTGTCAACAGGAATGCTATGACCTGCGACCAGGGCTATATACGATTTCATGATCTCTTGAAGAGATTGAGAAAGCGGTCCTGATATGCGCTCCAGAGGTTCCAGCGATGAAGCTCGCTCACCAGCTCAGGCGCATAGGAGGGATCTTTGCCGGCCTTCTCAAAAAGCTCTTCGATGTTTTCGCGCGCGTCCCGAGGAACTCCCTGGTTATCTGCCACCAGCCTGCCCCGGCCGTAGAACTCGGAGAGATTGCGGTAGGCCGAATTCCTCGTGAGTTCAAAGGTAAATTTCATAAGCGAAACATCCCATAGGTCCTCTACCCCTTTGATGATCGCGCTGAGCGGATCGTTACGGTTGTCGATACGTCGGTTGATATTATCAAGGATATTGCCCAGCGGCTCCGAGACGATATTCATCTCCCCCGTTTCGTTTTTATACGAATATAGAATACCCGGTTCATGAGGATTCTGCTCGGCCGCCATCTGTATAAAGCGTCTGGCAGACCCGCTGAAACCCTCCACATTGATGAGATAAGTGGGCGTAACTATTTTGGGCCTTGCCGCTATAACTCTTCCTTCCCTGACCACGTTTACCTCATGCATAAGTTCGGTGATCATGTAATAATAGACGTTGGTGATCCCGAAAGTGGCCAACTGCTGTCTGGGCGGACGCAGGACCAGGGTGTTCTCAATAGCCAATCTTATTTTATCGTCAGCTTCCATCGTCATCTAAGCTATTCGAAGTACATTTTAACCGCCTGGAAATTCCGCTTTATCATATCCTTGCCCCGCATGACACCGTTCGGCTCAGTGTTGTGCCCCGGAACCAGGAATTCCACATCCAGTTTTGACAGCCGTTCTATGCTATTTTGCAGCAATCTGGTGCTCCCGCCGGGAAAATCGGTCCTGCCCACACTCATGTAGAAAATAACATCTCCGGTGATAAGGACTTTACTGTCAGGCATATAGAGACAGACCGATCCGGGCGAATGGCCGGGGCATAACAGTACCTGCATATTGAAATCATCTTTGCCCAGCTTGACATCGCCCTCTTTCAGGAAAAAAAGTGGAGTGAACTTGGGGGCTCTCATGCCAAACATAGTGTACATTCGATCTCCGGCGGTTGTTCTGAATGCGTTTTCCTCCTCGGACATGGTCACCGCTGCACCACTGATATTTACTATCTCCTCGTCGGACTGACAGTGGTCGGGGTGGCTGTGAGTATTGATGATCAGACCGATATCCTTCATATGAATATTGTCTGCCTTCATGCATTGGGTCAGGCTGCCCAGACAGTCCTCGTCGGCTTCGTTACTTATATGCCCGGGATCGATGATAACGTGCGGCTTATCCCCTTTTAGAACGTCAGTCAAAACGCACGTATTACAGTTATTGCCCATACCGGACCATACATAACAATATAGATTGTCCAGAAGTCTTACTGATTTGTGATATTGCATAACCACCTGCTTATAAGAAGATATATGCCTTTAAATCAGGCCCATAAGTTGGTGAAAAGCTGCATCAATGTTATTATGCGTGTCCTCGCTCAGAGTTTCAATAATCGAGCCAGCCACTTTCAGTACCTTGTTTTCCTCGGCTTCACCCAGCAGAGCGATCATTTGCTCCATCCTCACGCTAAGTTGTAATTGCATTTCTGCCGGCGCTTTCTTTGTTTTCGGCAGTGAAAGGAGTGGGTCCGTAAAAAGTATCGGCCTCATCAATGCGCTCTCATAGACAAACTTTGTTTGCCTGTTCGTTCGCGATATGGTCCAGGCTGTTTTGTCGTCCTCAGCAGGCTTTATCCACTCCATGGCGTAGTGGAACTGGCAATTTATATAATCATGCTGTATCAGGAACCTGGTAGCCTCGAAGTCTTTGATACCCAGCGATAGTTGAAAAAAAACCTCTTCAAGTTTCTCGTTTTCGATACCTTTTACTGTAGCTGTATGGCGGCAATCCTCAGGTATCTGGAAAATACTGTACTCCAGCGCACCGTGCAGTATTGTATGTGCCGCTTCGTGTCTCATCGCCCCTGCCCTGGCCTGCTTGCCGTATCGCAGCAGCCTTTCCTGGCAGAGCAATAGTCGGGGATAACCTCGCAGCACTTCATGAGTACAGGGGGAAGCGTCATCCACAGTATTGAAAGATAAACCAAGCTTGAATTTTTCTTCGCGCAGGAAGCTGGAGAGGTTGCTCTCCGTGTCGAATGCATATATCTCGATCTTGTAAGGAACTTTTTCAGCAAAGCGTCCGTAGCAGTCGTTGAGCACTTCGGAGACTTCTTTCTTGAAACTGCTGGAGACGTCTCCCCGCGAAAAATAGCTAAGGTCGATCGATGCCATAGCCGAGTAAAACAAAGATATCAATCTTGAGCGGTAAAGTCAATAATCGTGCTACAATGTTGAAACTAACTTTGAGGTATATATCGAATGAAACGATTGTGGGCGCCGTGGCGTATGCAGTACATACTGGGAGGGCACAAAAACGGCGGATGCATATTGTGCGATAAGCCGGCTGAAAAAACTGATAAGAAAAATTACATACTGCATCGAGGGAAATATGGTTTTGTCATACTAAACGCTTATCCGTATACCCCGGGACATTTGATGGTGGCCCCTTACCGGCATATTGCGAATATTACCGAGGCGAATGCCAGGGAAGCAAAAGAGCTATTTGAGCTGATTCAACTCTGCGTGAAACTGCTGACACAGACCATCAAACCCGATGGTTTCAATATCGGAATGAACATTGGTAGAGTTGCGGGCGCGGGATTGGAAGGGCATATTCACATGCACATTGTGCCCAGGTGGAACGGAGACCACAATTATATGAGCGTGGTTGCAGATACTCGAGTTCTTTCCGAGGGTTTGGCGACAACATACAGGAAGCTAAAGGGAGGCCTGTCACACATATCCGACTGAACTGGCCTCAGCTGAGCAGAATTTTCTCCAGGATTTTCTCGCTGTCCAGAGTAGTCAACGCGATAATACGGTCGTTCTCTTTAAATACGGCGTCGGGAGAAGGGATCTTAGGACGCTCTCCTTCACGCATTATGAGTGCGATAGTGGTGTCCTGGGGCAGCTTCAACTGACCTATGGACTTACCCACGGCCGGTGATTCTTTGGTTATCAGCAATTCCACAACCTCTTCCATATGTCCGCTCATTGTGAGAAGGTGAATCAGTGGATGCGCAGGTATCTCCTGTTCCACATGCTCGAGGATCGTGTTGGTCACAGAGATGGTCGCATCTATACCGAGTTTTCTGAATATGGCATCGTTATTAGGATTGTTAACCAGAGCTATGGTGCGGGGTACTTTAAAACGGTGTTTTGCCACCTGGCAGGAAACGAGGTTATCTTCATCCTGGCTGGTGGTCGCTATCAGCGCATCGGCCCGGCTGAGGCCGGCCTCATTAAGCACTACGGTTTCACAGCCGTCACCGCGCATGCAGCAGCTGCCCAGTTCATCCTCCAGCCTTTCGCATTTTCTTACGTCGCGTTCAATAATCAGTACCTCATGCCCCTGATTCAACAACGCTTTGCTGAGGTAATAACCGATGTTGCCTCCGCCGACGATCACGATATAAAGCGATTTCATAATGTTCAGATCTTCTCCAGCCTGTTGAATAGGAGGTCTGCAAATACCTCTGTCGGGCTGATGGATTCCAGGCCGAGATGCTCATAGATGTCTTTTCGCAGGGGGTCGTAAATGCGGCAGATAACACGCGGCACTTTAAAGATGTGTTTGGCTATCTGCGCCGCCATAACATTGCGGTTATCGCCCTGTGTGAGAGCGATGAAGGCGCTGGCGTCCTCAATACCCGCCTTGCGCAGCATCTCTTCATCGGTGCCGTTGCCGATGAGAGCTGTGCCGCTGAACGTAGGAGGGAGCCGCCTGAAACTGTACGCGTCCAGGTCGAGCACCGTGACCTTGTGGCCGGCTGCGTCAAACATAGCCGCCAATTTGCCGCCCACACGGCCGCATCCCATTATGACAATCGTCTTTCTGTTCTGTTTTATGGCTTCCGTTCCCGGCATATAAGTACCCGGCAGGGCGCCTCTTCGAGGACGTGCGGTACGGCATTCCCCATTGTGAAGGAGCCAAACCTTTTTTTATAGGTCAAACCCATTACTATCAAATCAACATTATTCTGCCGGGCCACCTCAATGATCGCCGGCCCGACATCCCGCGCCTGAATGATCTCCGTCTCGACATCGAAATCGTTGTCCTGCGCATATTCCTCGGCCTCGAGAAGCACCTTCTCGGCAGCCTCAACGTCCGGTTTAATTATAGCATCGATCGGCAAGCTCCGATTAACCTCAAGAACGTAAACAATAAATATCTTGGCCTTGGATTTCTTGCCGATTTTACAGGCCAGCTCCACTGCCACATGGTCGACGCCATTACCCCTGGCGGCTACTAAAATTCTGCCGAATTCCATGCAATTACCTTTAGTTCCTGATAATTTATTTAGTTATTTAGACAGATATCATTATAATGTCGCTGTTACCCTTTATCCAATCAGCATCAGGTTGATGCCGTTGTGATCTTTCCGTTGGAGCCATTGGCCTCTGACTTTCTGCGTCTGCTGGTATACCAGTATATCATGAGCCCGATGGCAATCCAGGAAAAGCCCACCCATCGGCTGTATGGTTGCATAATAACAACCACGACCCAGATGGCCACGGTTCCGAGAAGGCCCAGTATCGCTGTCAGCGGCAAATCGCGGCCCATGATCGGTATATTTAATCCCAGGCGGAAAGGTCGCTCCCTGTAGGGCTCCCTGATGCGCAAAGCTAGAATAGAGGCATGAGCAATGGCAAAGGACATCATCGATCCGAAGGCGTAAAGGGCACCCAGGTTGGAGTACATGTCGGGGACAAAAAAACCCGGCGCTTGCAGAAGAATTGCCAGTCCCGAGAAAAGGATGATTGATAAATAAGGGGTCTTGAACCTGGGGTGTACCTTGCCCAGTATAGTTGGCACGAGTTTGAAGCGGCTCAGTGAGAACGCCAGCCTGGATATGCCCAGCAATCCTGCGTTGGTAGCTATAAGCAGGATGGTTGCCGCCAGCACCGCCACCAGCACGGGAAGTATAGACTGAAGGCTGCTCAGTGCCCAGGTGAATACGATTCGTTGGGCTTCCACTGTGAAAAGCTGGGCCGCGAGTTCGGCGGGATTCATACCATGGGATAGTTTACTGGCTATCCCGGCGATGGGGTCCGTGGCCCAGTTGGTTGCCAAATCAGTTGGGGTCATGGTACTGAAGGCTGACACCGAGATGCCGGCATAAACCAACAATACCACGATGGTCGTAACTGCAAGCGCCCTTGGACCGCGTACCTCTGGACGTTTTGTTTCCTCCGACATCTGAGATATCGTCTCTATACCGGTGAAGGCGATGGCGGCGATCGCTATACCGAATAGAAAATCCTGAGGTGAAGGCCAATAGTTCAGGATTCTCTCCATAATAAGCTGAGGATTGAAGAAAAACATCAGGGCCAGGGTGATTAAAATCGCCTGCACAGCCAGGTCCATAATGGCAAGCATAATATTCAATATGGATGATTCCCTGACACCGACAACGTTGATTGTCATCAGAAACACTACGACCATCATGGCGAAGCCGGTCATTACGACCGGCGACGTCTTAAGAGGAGCCCAGAAAAAACCCAGGTATGATGGGATGGCGATTGCAGAGATGGAAATCGTGACGATATATCCGAACATCAGGCCCCAACCGGCTAGAAATCCTGCAAAGTCGTTGAATCCATGCCTTGCGAAGCTGGCGGACCCCCCGGATTCGGGGTACATGGCTATTCCCTCGGCGTAGGAAAGGGCGGTGAAGACAAAAATAATTCCGGCTAAACCCAGAGCCAGTGGTGTGGCGCCGGCGGCTGCCAGAACGACTATACCGAGAGCATAATAGATGGAGGAGCCAACGTTACCGTAGGCGATACTGAAGAGATGGGTAGTGCGGAGGACACGCCGGAGCGGCCTGATTTTCAGTCGTTGAGGGCGGACAAATTTGTCGCCCGGTTTAATCTGCCAGTTATTTTTCACTTTCCAGTCATGTTAAGGAACAACTGTTGGGAAATTGTATGCTTGACATATGTCCTTGTCAAGATATCATAAATTCCCCTGCCTATTGCTTGAAATCAGTGAAACTTCGGTCTACAATGATTGATCAGACACAAGTTAAATTTGAGGAGGGTAGCAATTATGAATAAATGCCGGATAATCGTATTGATAGCCGCTTCTGTCCTGATTATTTCGTTTCTGGCCTGTGCACCGGCAGCCACGCCGCCTGCCGCATCCGGCGCCACAGTAACCGTAACCTGCGAGCAGTTCTCCAAGGAAGCTCACATTGTTCAGGATGCCACCGCCGCTGTGGGATCCACTATCACCGTAACACTATGCTCAAATCCTACCACCGGGTTTTCGTGGGGTGAGCAAGCCCAGATCAGCGATATCGAGGTATTGAAACAAACTTCTCATGAAACGGTGGCTGCTGCTGATACGGGCATGGTCGGTGCACCGGGCAATCAAGTATGGACGTTCGAAGCCCTCAAGGCGGGATCCAGCACGGTCTCCTTCTCGTACAGCAGACCCTGGGAAGGCGGGGAGAAAGATGTACAGACGTTCAAGCTGAATGTGACTGTGCAGTAGCGTACTCACTCTTTACTATTGAAGGTGTAAGAGCAGGCGGCAATCATCGCCGCTGCGAATCCCAGCAGCAGAATAATTTCTATATAGATCGGCAGGACTGTTGCCGTGACGGGGCGTGGCGTTGCCCAGCGCCGCAGGTACACTCTGTAAGTCAGCGGATTAAAGTAGCTGAATACCTGTTGGTCAGCACGAATGTCTCAATGGTATAAAGCTGAATTCATGTCAAGGACTTCAAATTGTCGGCGAACGTGTTCAAGTACCCATCGGCGGGCAGTATGGAAGAGAGCACCCTGGCTGCCAGTGAGAGCGACTGCTCCGTCGGCAAGCAATATTGCATAGTCAGAAAACGCTGACGTAGGTTCTTAACTTTATCCTTCACCGACGTATTCGATTTTACACATTCACTCAAGTATTCAGCTAGTTGTTCAAAGTCTGCTTCCTTCATGCCGAAGCGCGTCATCTCTTGTACGCCCATCCTTATACCGCTGGATTCTATGAAACTGTCATCGTCCGGCAGGGCCTGGTAATTGGTAATAATATTATTATCCTCAAGTCTGCGGGCGATGTCCTCTCCCAGCCCGTACTTTCTCACACGTATCAGCACCTGGTGCGTCTCCGTGAATCCCTCTTTCACATCGCCTTCAACTGCTATGCCATGTGAATTCAATGCTTTGGCGAAAGCGCGGGCGTTCTTGATCACCTGTGTCTGATAGTCCTGTTTGAACTGGTTCATCTCGTAGGTTGCCATTAGCAGGCCGAGCAGTGTGCCGAGGTGGTGGTTGCTGGTCGAGCCGGGGAAGGCCCTGCTCTTGATCTCAATCCAGAGCTTCTCCAGGCCGGTCCCGCCGGCCATGTTGCCGGCGACCACGCCGCGCTGCGGTCCGAAGAAGGTTTTATGCGTGCTTCCCGTGATAACGTCGGCGCCTTCGTTGAAGGGAGCCTGGAACGCTCCGTAAAGGCCGAGCACATGGGCCATATCGAACATCAGAATGGGGCGGGGATTCATCCGGCTGACGAGTTCAGATACAAATTTAACAGGCTCCCTGTATATAAACATACTCTTACCGAAGATGATCAGCTCCGGTTTAATCGATTCAATCACATCTGCGAGTTTAGTGGTGTCAGCCTTATATGGATTATCTTTAAGAACGGGAAAATGGTATACGTTCTCCTTGCCCGTCTCCAGGTTGTCAGCTACGAAGTTAAACAGGGCACCCATCGGCTGGGCGCTGAGGTGTCCACCTTTGTTCAGATCGTTGTTGATAACAGCGCGCATTTTCCTTAGCGGCTGGCCGGCGGGCTTCTCCCGGTTGATGAATTTAACTATGCCTTTGAAAACCACTTCGTTGGCCATGTTACCGCTGACCGGGCGCAGCTCAATGTTGGTGCAGCCGAAATACTGCTGCATCTCTTTTCTCAGTTCTTCTTCTACATCCCTGATAAAATCCGTTGCCTGGTAAAAATATATTTCTCTGCCTTTCATGGTCCTGTGTTCGGCATACCGCCCGACAGGATCGGATATCTCGCAGAGCTTTACGAGCAGGCTGGGTGATGATTCGGAGGGTATAAGGTTAACGCATTCCCGTTGCCGCCATAGGTTATTGTCGATTGTTCTTTTTACAAGCTTCTCTATCTTGCTTTGAAAATCAGACATATTGTACCTCGATGGATATTTGTATAAAGCATACATGAAGCGATTAGGATTTAACAAACTCAATTTGCGAAAACACTCGGCTGAATTTATTATATATACGTTTGTATCAACGATGTAACCGGAGAACACGAATTGAAAATTCATAAAGCTGCTTTATATATTGCTCTTCTGACCCTGCTTGCTGTGGTGATTATTGGCGGAGCATGCGCTGCAGGACAGGTCACAAATCCCAATGCGCCGGTGATTTCGTCACTGGTCGCTGAGCATACCAATCTATATCCACTGGGCAATACAGTAATCACATGTTCGGCTGTCAGCCCGCAGGGTTTACCGTTGAACTACAAATGGGTTTGCAGCGAAGGCACCATCACAGGCAACGGGCCGTCTATCACTTACGAGGCGCCCAAAACCTATGGTGATTTTCATATAATGGCTACCGTAGATGACGCCCAGGGCAATACGGCCAGCCAGACGGTGAAGGTGACCGTAATTGTGCGAGATCCCTCCAAGTGCTGCAGGTAAGGGACGATATGCGTTTAAACAGGCGGCTGATATTTACATTATTCATCGTGCTCATCTGTCTGCCGGCCTGCAGTTCGGTTAATGCCGTCAAAATAATTAAGCATGAAATAGTCGTAGCTGAATATACGGCGGATGTGTCGCAGAGCACAGCCACCGTCGAAGGCCAGGCGCAGAATACGTTTCTATGGCCGCTGGGATATTGTAAAATTTGCGTGACTTTTTACGACTACGCGGGCAATAGCCTGGGTGTATTCTCAGATAGCATAGAACGATTGGAGTCGGGGCAGGTTTGGAATTTCAGTGTGGCCCTTACAGGTGGCGATGCCTGGAAGGTGGCACGATACGATATATCAGTGTGCAACTGAATAAAAATACCAGCCCTTGTGTAATGAGCGTGGAAATGTTGAATAAGGACTATCGCCGTCTCATCTGGGTGGTTATCTTGCTGGCCGTCATATCCGGGGGCTGTTCCCGGAGCAGCGGGCTGCAGATCGTCAGTCATGATCTCACGGTCAGACAGTTTACGGGTGACCTGAATTCTATTAAAAGCATGGCGGTTGTCACCGGCTCTGCGAAAAACAGTAGTAGTGCTCCTCTGTCAGACTGTAATATTAACGTCCGCTATTTCGATGCCGATAAGAATTTAATCGGCGTCTCTTCAGCCTATAAGCAGTTCATGGAGCCCGGGGAAGTGTGGAGTTTCACCGTTCAATTGACTGCGCCGGATGCATGGAAGGCGCGCAGCTACGAAATCAGCGGTACAAGCCGCTGACGGCACTTTGCTTTAGACATAGCGGTTGCTATAATTCTGGTATTGATAAGTGCGGAGGTTTGATCGCAAAATGAAGAACTTCGGCTATGTGTTTC
>JAQTLG010000021.1 GCA_028715025.1 Dehalococcoidia bacterium
GTCGTCCCTCACCTATGAGCAGACCGCCCAGGTGTACCGACAGGTGTTTGGGGAAGCCGTCGATGGCGGCGCACAGATCGAAGAATTCCTTTAACTCGGGCCTTTTGTAAACGGTGCTGCCCTTTAACTCGGGCAGTGTGTCCGCTTTCTCCATCAACTTGGATGCGGAGAGCCAGTGTATGCCCTTGCAGGCCTCTTCGATAACAGGCTGTGGCACCTGCAGCGCCTTGCCGACATCGCGGATGGCGCCGCGTGCCAGATAGGTATTGATGGTGGCAACGCAGGAGACGTTGTCCTTCCCGTATTTGCTGATGACGTAATCGCGCACCTCGCCCCGCCGCCTCCGGTCTATATCGAGGTCTATATCGGGCGGCTCGTTGCGTAACGGATGCATGAAGCGTTCGAAGAGCAGGTCGTAATGGACGGGATCGGCAATGCTGATATCCAGCGCGTAGATCACCAGACTATTTGATGAGCTGCCGCGGGCCTGGCAGCGTATGCCGCGCTCCCGGGCCCAGCGCACGATATCCCATACTATCAGGAAGTAGCTGCAGAAGCCGAGACTCTCGATGGTTGTGAGCTCCATCTCCAGGCGGGCGGACAGCTCCGGCGTCAGACTGCCATATTTGCGTTCCGTGCCTTCATAAGCCAGCCGGCGCAGGACCCCGGGGGCAGTCTCGCCCGCGGGTAAATTGAACTCGGGGAAACGCGGCCTGCCCAGCTCGAGATCGAGGTTGCAGAGCGAGGCGATCTCAAGGGACATCTCGACGGCGCCGGGGAAGCCTTTGAAGAGTCGCGCCATCTCGGCGGGCGATTTGAAATACTGCTCCACCGTGCGCGGGCCGGGAAGCTGTGAGGCTGGCACGATATGCCCGATGGAACTGAGCAGTTCCCGGATGCGGTAATCACGCATGCTGAGGTAGTGGACATTATTGGTGGCCACCGCGGGTATGCCGTGCTCTCGGGCCAGGTCGTAGAGCAGGCGGCACAGGGAAGCGTCTTCCCTGGCGGGATAACGGGTCAGCTCGATGAAGAAGCCGTCGCCGAAGACCTCGCGGTAGAAGCCTGCCGCCAGGGCGGCGCCGCGCTTTTGGCCACCCGCCAGCAGCGAGGGCACCTCGCCCAGCCTGCAGCCGGAGAGGGCGATAAGTCCTGAATGGTGCCGGTTCAGCAGGTCGCGTGTGGCGGCCGGCTTATCCCCGTGCCTATCGCAATGCATGGCGGTGAGCAACCGGCAGAGGTTGGAATAACCCGTCCTGTCGCTGCAAAGCAGGGTGAGGTGATAGCCCCCGTCCATGTCTATCTCAGCCCCGATGATGGGCTTGATGCCGGATTTTTTAGCGCTTTCGTAGAACCTGACGGCGCCTGTCAGACGGTTATGGTCGGTCAGCGCCAGCGCGGGCATTCCGAAATGGCCTGCCTTATCCGCCAGTTGGGCCGGTCCGGCGGCACCGTCCAGGAAGCTGTAGTAAGAATGCACATGCAGATGTACGAAGGACACGTCAATGCTCTCCTCTCATTCAGTCGAGCACGCGGTGCAGGAACCAGATCGAGTCGCTCTTACACAGCTCGTAAATGCCGGTGCCCCGTCGCTCGGCGGTGACACGGATGAGGATGCGCACCTGCTCCCCGTTCCACCATTCCGAAGCTTCCCTCCACCAGGACAGTATCTCCACCACCCGGTAAAGGCGCCGGCGCCAGATGAAGGCAGTCGGAACGGACTCCCGGCTGACATGGACGGTTATCGGCTCATCAATCTGTCTGGACACCACGCGCCACCCCCTTTCAGCAGGCGTGTAAGCATTATAGTAGAACAAATGTTCTAATGTCAAATCAGGAGGGTGTGAAAAACACAGCCGATGTCATTTAAATGACATCGGCTGTAGTGTGCCATTGATGCATCAGACGGGCGGCTGCCGCGTGGCCGGTGATTATCTCCAGGTCGGGTTGACGTTGTTGGATTTGCCGTAGGTCAGTCGACGGATATTGCTGCCGTCGGCGTTCATAATAAATAGATCTTTGTTGCCGTTGGCATCGGAGACAAAGACTATTTGGGTTCCGTCGGGTGACCATACCGGGCTGCGGTTGTCGTTTATATTGTCTGTGAGCTTCTTGGCCGTCACTAAGGGGAAGGGGGATGACGCGTCCATGACCCAGATATCTCCCTTGGCGGCGGTGCCCCTGACCCAGACGATCTTATTGGTGATCGGCGACCAGTCCGGCTCGGAGCCGTCCACGTCAACAATCAGGCCGAACTTCTTCTGATCGCTGCCATCGGAGTTCATGATGTAAATTATGGGATTGATACTGGCTTCATCACGGTTGGATGCGAAAAGAATTTTAGAGCCGTCCGGTGACCAGGCAGGCGCGCTGTTCCAGCCTGCCCTGTGGCTGTGGGCATGGTCAGCTGCTTCAGAGGCTGGCTCTTCGTGAGTTTCCTCTGCAGAGCTCTCGGTCAGCTGCCGGGCGTCTGTACCATCGGAATTCATTGAAAAGATCTCAAGGTCAAATATGCCGACCTCATTGATGACCTGAGAGATGAAGGCTATTTTGGAGCCGTCAGGCGACCACTTGGGTAATGCGCTGCGTCCCTTTAAGTCGCTGAGCATCCTGCGGTCACTGCCGTCAGCATTCATGCTCCATATCTGATAATTCTGTGATTGGTTAGAGCAAAATGCGATCGTGTTGCCATCCGGCGACCAATCGGGTGTGCCGTCGACTGTCAGGTTATCGCCCGATATCGACTTTAAATCTGTCCCATCGGGGTATATTGTATACAGGTGAACCTGGTTATCCCGGTCGGATGTAAAAGCTACCAGTCCGGGGAGATCCGAGGGCTGGTATGTAGTAGTCGGAGTTGTGCAGGCAGACAATGATGAAGCCGACAATGCGAGCATTCCGATCAAGCACAGCAATTTAGACAGTTTGAAATTGGACATTGTGATATCTCCTTGAGTGGCTCAGTATCTTGTTCTGAGAAGTATAATTGCAGAGTCGAATATTGGCAAATATACGCCGGCTGATGTAAGTTTGATATTTAAGCAGCCTTGCGTGTGGTTATAAACTCAACAGCCCAGTCGCGCATGGTGCGGGGAGGATGGTGGTCTGCTTCGTTGCGTACCAGGGTCAGTGAGCCGGACTGGCATTTATAGGCGCAAACTCCACATCCTATGCAGAGGTCAGCACTGACTTCGGATACCTTGCCGGTCTTATTCGTGAGCTCGCGGATACGGCCGTCCTTTTCATGGACAGTGGTCTTGCGACCCCTGGCATCCGGCGACTCCTTGAGACTAAGTGCTTCCATGGGGCAGCGCTTTACGCACAAGCCACAGCCGGTGCAGGTATGCTGTGATACCTGGATATGGTAGTTGGAAGGCACCAGCCCGCCTGAATGCTTCATGCGCTTGACCGCCTCAAACCACATGCAGCAGCAACTGCAGCAGTTACAGATGGTATCCGGGCTTTCCTGCTGGTTTGACATGGCATGGATGAGACCGGCCTCCGCGCATTGTCGCAGAATATGCTCGGTTTCCTCGCGCGTGATCTCGCGGCCGAAACCGTTCTCCACCGCGTAACGGCCCAGGCGATCGAAATGCAGGCAGACCTCGAGCGGATACCTGTCGGGTACGCCTGTGACCAGGCTCTTTTTCACGCGGCAGGGGCAGTGGCTGACACTGAAATATGTGTAGGAATCGAGATGTTTTTTTACCTCTTCGTACGGTAGTATGGCCTGCTTGTCCTCAATGGTGGTGTTTATGGGCAGCACGCGCAGGCCTTTTTCTTTGACGGTCTCCCAGGGCTGCATAAAGGTCGGGAAATTGTCGTCGGACAGGATTGCGAACCGCCGACTGGGCTCATCGGTTCTGCCGGGCCACCCGGTCGTGCGCATCAGCATAAAAATGTCGTTGAGCATGTAATGCGGGACACCATCGCGCTCGAATTTATAGAGGAATCCCTTGCGGGTCAATTCGTCCATCCTGACGCCCAGCATAGCGGGGTCCATGCCCTTTAGCCCGGATAATACGTCGAGGCTTTTGGGTGAGAACGGTATGCCGGTGAGAAATTCAGCCTCGGCGGGCGTATATTTTGCGGCTATGATATCCAGTAGTTTCTCGCTGCCCGGGACACCGTACCAGCTCTTCTTCTGCCACTCGATGAATTTCAGGTAAATATTTCTTTCCGGGTCTGTAAGAACTGTGTCGGATTGGCTCATATAGTCCTCCCGGGGCGTAGTTATGTTGGCCGCTGATGCGGACCCAATTAGATCAGCCTATCTGCGAACGGCCCAGTTCTCGCAGCACACGCTCGAAGACCACCATATCCTGTGTGGAAAAATTCTTGCGGATGGTGGCGTCCAGCTCGTCTGCAAAGCCGATGATGCGCGGCCCGACCTCCCTCGCCTTGTCTGTTAGGTAAACCAGCGCCGACCTGCGGTCCTCTGCGTTGGGTCTGCGTTCCACGTAGCCGTTTTTCTCCATGCGGTCAAGGATGCCCGTGATGGTTGAACCATCCAGCGCCACGCGTTGACCCAGCTCGCCGATGGTTATACCATCCCCTATCCAGAGGGCGTTGAATACCATGTACTGGGGCGTGGTCAGGTTGAAAGGCGAAAGCCGCGAATCATAGTGCTCATAAACACGGCGCATCACACGGCCGACATTGAAGCAGATGTACCCTTCCAGTTCATTTTCCATAATTGAATATTTTTAGCACAAAATATTTGTATACAATATAAAAATTCTGTTGATATTTGTCAAGTGGAGTATGATGATTTAGGTGTTTAACGATTCATATTTACGCCCTGTTATTTAATATAGGATCTGGATAGCATGGCAATCGTAAATTGACGCAGATAAAACAACAAACTACTATTCTGTACGTATCAAAGATATTATTCATGGTGAAATTGCATGCTGCGCAAAGGTTTATTCTTTAATACTTGGGGACGGCCAGAGGCTGATAGTGGATACTCAGGGACTTTTAAGTGATATAAGCTTGCCGGGTTTCTCCGCGTTCCTGCTGGGTGTGATGGCAGCCATCGGGCCGTGTACGCTTGCCACCAACCTGGCTGCGCTGGCATATATCAGCCGCAGGATATCCGACCGCAGGTTCGCCGTCACCAGTGGGGCCCTGTATACGCTGGGCAGGATGATTACATACTCAGTACTGGGTATGCTCATCATTTATGCCGGACTGAGTATACCTGTCATTGCCAATTTCCTGCAGGATTTCGGAGAAAAGGCCATCGGCCCGCTGCTGATAATCGTC
The DNA here is from genome assembly GCA_028715025.1 of Dehalococcoidia bacterium. GTDB lineage: Bacteria > Chloroflexota > Dehalococcoidia > GIF9 > UBA5629 > CAIMUM01. The sequence goes on from JAQTLG010000021.1 coordinate 5,269, forward strand.
GGCCTGGTTCTGCTCTTCCTGGACAGGATATCTCTGGGTGAGCACGGGAGCACGGTGGCGAATGCCGCCGGCAGGCTGGCCGACATGGGCATGCTGGGCGCCCTACCGCTGGGCATTGTCCTGGCCCTGGCATTCTGTCCCTATAGTGCGGTTCTTTTTTTCGGCGTGCTGATACCTCTTGCGTTCAAGACCAGGGGTGGTGTGGGGCTGCCTGCCTTGTTTGCGCTGGGCACCGGCCTTCCCGTGCTGTTGTTCGGCACAATGCTCTCGCTGGGCGTGGTCGGCGCCGCAAAGTGGATAAATGCCATCGGCAGAGCTGAGAAGTACATAAGAGTAGTCATGGCCGCACTTTTTATCCTGATCGGCTTTCTTTATATATGGCTGTGGCTGAATCCCTATTGAGTGAAATTCCTTTATCAGCAGCGCCAGGGTCTTCGCGATCAGGCCGGCTTGGTCGGTCTGGCTTTCGTAAAATATTGATTGACCCGTCAGGTAACGTATTTTACTCTCATTTCTGCTATAATATTGTTGTAAAATAATTTTTGCTGTGGTAATCTGTTAGAGCATTGCCGGGACGAAATATAAGCGATCACGTTTATATAAAAATTAATAGGCAGGAGGTTGTTACATGGCGGACATTTACGGAAAAAAGCCCTGGCTCTCATTTTACGACAAGCATGTGCCTGCAACGTTGCAGTATCCCAACACAACTTTTTGGGAAACGGTGGAACCGGCATTCAAACATGATCCCAAACGCGTGGGCCTGTACTATATGGGCACTCCTTTTACTTTCAAGCAGATGGACGAGATGTCCAACCGGTTTGCTAATCTGCTCAAGAAAATCGGCCTGAAGAAGGGCGACACAGTGGGCATAAACCTTCCCAATCTGCCCGCGTATTATATCGGCCTGCTGGGCATACAGAAGGCCGGCTGCGTGCTGACCGGCGTCAGCCCTCTGCTAACGGCGGAGGAACTCAACCATCAGCTTAAGGATTCCGGCGCCAAGGTACTGGTTACACTGGACGCCCTCTACCCGAGGGTGATCAAGGGCATCGGTGGGACCGATCTAAAGGCCATTGTTTTTACCGGCATAGCCGATTACCTGTCGCCGGTGATGGCGACCATGGGGAAGATGCTGAAGAAGATACCCACGGGCAAGGTGCTGCCGATACCCGGTATTGAGATATACCATTTCAAGGATGTTATGAAGAGCCTGCCGGCTACTCCAGTGGCGGAGAAGATCAGCATGGATGATACCTGCGTCATGCAGTATACGGGAGGCACCACCGGCCTGCCCAAGGGCGCAGAATTGACCCACCGCAACATGGTAAGCCAGATGTTCCAGGTCACCACCTGGCTGGACACCAAGATGGCCGATGTGGTGGGCATGACCGCCTTCCCGCTCTTCCATATCGCAGGCCTGCTGGTTTGCATGGCGATGATGTCCAGGGCCATCACTCTGATAGCTGTGCCCAATCCGCGCGACCAGCAGTTCATCATCAAGTACATGAAAAAGTACCGGCCGAACGTCATCGGCAACGTGCCGACGGTATACCTGGAGCTGATGAAGCAGCCCGGGTTCCGCGACTATGATTTCAGCGATGTGCAGTATTTCGCCAGCGGCGCCGCTCCATTCCCTCCGGAATACATCAAGGACTTCGAAAAAATTGTGGGCGAGAGCAAGCTGGTAGAGGTATACGGCCTTACCGAGACCAGCCCCATCATCACCGCCAATCCGCGCTACGGAAAGAAAAAGCCCGGCGCGGTAGGCATCCCCTTCCCCGATACGCTGATTAAAATAGTCGATCCGGGGACGGGAGAGGAGCTGCCCTTCGGCGAGCCGGGAGAGGTGGCAGTGAAAGGGCCGCAGGTGTTCACCAAGGGATACTTCAGGAAGCCGCAGGAGACAGCCAATGTGCTGCGGGACGGGTGGTTCCATACCGGGGACATCGGCAAGATGGACGAGGAAGGATTCCTTACTATAGTGGACAGGCTTAAGGACATGGTCAATGTCTCGGGCTTTAAGGTTTTCACCCGCGAGCTGGATGATATTATCTGCGAGCATCCCGATGTCGATATGGGCGCAACGGTGGGTATCCAGGACCCGAGCAGGCCCGGTTCCGAGATCGTAGCATCAGCCATCATCCTTAAGCCCGGCATCGAGAAAAGTGATGCGGAGAAAGCCAAGATCATCGAATACCTCAAGGGCAAGGTAGCTCCCTACAAGGTCCCCAAGCGCATAGAGTTCTACGACCAGCTACCCACCAGCGCTGTGGGCAAGATCCTGAAGAGGGAACTGCGAACCATGATGACCCAGAAATCCAAGTAATTTACTGAGGAGAAGAAATGAAAAAGCGTCCCGTATTTCGCACCGAACTCTGCGATATCCTTGGTGTCGAATACCCGGTGATGCTGGCAGGGATGGGGACCGCGGGTGGCTATAAATTGACCGCCGCGGTTTCCAATGCCGGCGGCCTGGGAATGCTCGGCGCCACGTTCTTATGGCCTGAAGAACTCAGGTCATGGATCAGAAAAATCCGCTCGTTGACCGATAAACCCTTCGGCGTAGATATATTACTGCCGGCCTCTATACCCAAGGATTTCGACCTGGACAAGCTCAAGGACTATATCCCTGCGGAACACACGGAATTTATCCGTAAGATGGCCAGGGATTTCGGCGTCGAAGGCGCCAAGATGAAGGAGTGGCCCATCTCCGAGGAGTTTGGCCGGAGCCAGTTCCAGGTGGTGAAAGAGGAAAAGGTGCCCTTCTTCGCACTCGGCCTCGGCACCCCCGACTGGCTGATCCCTGAGGCGCATGAGGCGGGTATCAAGATCGTTTCGCTGGTCGGCAACGTGCGTAATGCAGTTCGGATCAAAAAGATGGGGGCTGATATCATCATAGCCCAGGGACATGACGCCGGCGGGCACACCGGCAGGATAGGTACCTTTGCTCTCGTTCCGCAGGTGGTCGATGCCGTGGCGCCTACACCCGTAGTAGCCGCCGGCGGAATTGCCGACGGACGCGGCCTGGTGGCCGCGCTGGCGCTGGGCGCCATAGGCGCATGGTGCGGGACCGCCTTTTTGGCCACACACGAGTGCTTCTGGGATTTCGCTGAGCTTGGCATGCTCAATAAGGCCACTATCGAAGCCTATTATCGCAAGCTCATCGAGTCCGACGAAGAGGCCGAGCAGATCACCCGTATTTACAGCGGCAAGACCACCAGGGCCTTTAAAAACAAACTTGACGAGGCATGGAACAAGTCGGGACTCAAGACCCTGCCCATGCCGCTGCAGAGCATGCTGGTATCCGATCTGCTGCAGGGTATGATGGAGAAAGGCGAAGCCGATTACTATCCGATGTTTGCCGGACAGGTTACCGGACTGATAAAAGAGATCAGAAGCACGCAGGAGGTTATGGACGATATCATCGGTGGAGCCGTGGAGATAATGCAAAAACAATTCCCGTCAGAGCTGACCGTTAAGGCCTGAACATGGACATCAGGCACGGGACGGGCCGGCCCGGGTAGAGAAGGATATAGATATGGAATATGAAGGTCTGATACTTGAGAAAAAAGGTTACGTGGCTACATTGACCATGAACAGGCCGCACAGATTGAATGCGCTGACGGGTGAGATCAGCAATGAGTATTTACCGAAGATATTCAGGGATTTACAGGAGGATGACAGCGTACGCGCCCTCATCATAACCGGCGCGGGTAAAGGGTTCTGCACAGGCGCCGACGTTGTTATTTTCAACCAGGCTGCCGAGGAGGGGAGGCTGCAGGAATTGCTTGAACCTCACGGCCAGACTATAGGCGGGGCATTCGTACTTGGGCTCTATAATCTCCAGAAGCCCGTCATCGCCGCAGTCAACGGCGTTGCCGCGGGCGGCGGGGTCTCGCTGGCTTTGCTGGCCGACATCAGGATCGCTTCAGAGAAAGCTTTATTTAACCTGGCATTCGTTATGCGAGGATTGATACCTGATTGCGGCTGCACCTACCTTATGCCGCGCCTGCTGGGCACCGGACGTTGCTACGAGTATATGTATACGGGAGAATCAATCGACGCGCACGAGGCGGAGCGCATCGGCCTGGTAAACAAAGTGGTGCCCCATGAAAAACTGATGGAGGAGTCGGAAGCCCTGGCGGCAAGGATAGTGCAGGGGCCCCCTCTGGCCTTCAAGCAGATCAAGCGCGCCGTTCAAAGCGGATTGCACAGTACGCTCGAGCAGCAGCTCTATTTCGAGACCTATGCACAGAAAAACCTGATGGGAAGCGAGGATTTCCGGGAGGGTCTTAACTGCTTTAGAGAGAAGCGTCTGCCGAAGTTTAAAGGACGCTAACAGCAAGTAAAATAAGCATATACAACAGGAATAGGAGGAATACCTGATGAAAGATTTCGATGCCGTAGTGGTGGGGGCCGGTCTGGGCGGATTGTCAGCTGCAACTTACCTGGCCAAGGCCGGGAAAAAGGTTGTGATACTGGAGAAACATAATGTGCCCGGAGGGTATGCGACCTCATTTCTCAGGGGCCGCTTTGAATTCGAGATCGCCCTGCACCAGCTCTCGGGTTACGGGACAGAAGAAGATAGGGGGCCCATTTGGAAAATCCTGCATGACAGCGGCGTATCCGACAGAGTAGATATACTGCATATACCCGACCTGTATCGCAGCATCTTCCCTGATTTTACCATCGAGGTTCCTCGCGGCAGACAAAATTACGAAGACGCTCTCTGCAGCCAGTTCCCCAGGGAAGCGGAAGGCATAAGAAAGTTTTCCGCGACCATGTTTGATTTCGCCAGGCAGGCGATGAAGTCCATGCGTGTCGGCATGAAAGAGGTTATGCAGAATCCATCCGAGTACCCGGCGCTGGTCGGCAATTTCGGTAAGACGCTCTCCGAGGTGCTGAATCCTCTGGTATCGGATGAAAAGGCCCGCGCCGTCATCGGACAGCTCTGGGGCTACTTCTGTCAGCCGCCGGCCAGGATGGCCTTCCTTATCTATGCTCTGGGACTGGTCAGCTATATCAGGTTCGGACCGGCCCATGTCAAAGGGACATCGCAAAACCTCTCGCAGGCTTTTATCGATACTATGGAGTCCTATGGCGGCGAGGTCTGGTTCAATAACGGCGCCAGGAAAATTCTGGTGAAAGACGGCAAGGTGCGCGGAGTGCTGACAGAGGACGGCACTGAAATTGCCACACAGCATGTCGTGTGCAGCGCTAATCCGGTAACCACCAGCCTGGAGCTGGTCGGCCGTGACAATATGCCGGGGTGGTACCTTAACCGCCTGGGTGGGTGGAGCGGCGGCGCCAGCACCTTCAACATCTACCTGGGTCTGGACTGCCCCTGTCAGGATGTCGGGCTTACGGTCCACGAGAATTTTGTTAATAATACGTATGATCTGGACGCACAGTATGAAAACATGCGCAACTCACTCGATTACGAGCCGGATGGCAACGCCATTGTGGCTTACAATGTGGTCGATCCCACCGTTTCACCCAGGGGTACGGCGTCATGCGTGATAACTCAGATCGCCTATGCGGATCCATGGCTGAAACTGTCCCCGTCGGACTATGTTGAAGCCAAGAACAAGATGGCCCGGAAGGTGCTCAAGCTGGCGGAGAAAGCGGCCCCCAATCTGAGGGACCATATCGAAGTAATCGAGATTGCCACGCCATTGACCAATATACGTTATACGGGAAATCCGCGCGGCAGCATTATCGGGTTCGATGAGAACTTCACGGGCACCGGGTTCCTGCGGATACCTATGCGCGGGCCATTGGAGGGGCTGTATTTTGCCAATGCCTGGGTCAATATCGGCGGCGGTTTTGAATCATGCATCGCCTCCGGCGCCATGGCGTCGCGCGAGGTGCTGCGGGATATGGAGAAGGGAGGTTGGGAGGCCGGCGAGATAACTAAAATGCAGGAGTCGCTGGAAAAGCAAAAGGTGCAGCCGCATGAACTGAAAGATACCATCACACCTGAAGAAAAATTTGTTAAAAACATCCATCCACGCAGGCTGCAACTCAAGGTCAAGGAGATCATAAAAGAAACGGCCAGCGCCAGGACTCTTAGATTGGAATCCAAGGACGGTCGCCTGCCATTTTTCCGCGCCGGCCAGTATATTAATCTCTTTGTCGATATCAAGGGCGTCAGGACATCACGTCCCTACAGCATATCGTCAATGCCGGGCAAACCGTATTATGACATCACCGTCAGACGTGTGGACGGTGGCTTCGTTTCGCATTACCTGCTGGACAGCGTCAAGGTGGGTGATAGCTTTGAATCCACCGGCCCCAACGGCTATTTCTATTATGAGCCGTTGATGGATTCCTCCGACCTCGTTTTCCTGGCGGGGGGCAGCGGCGCGGCGCCCTTCATGTCCATTATCCGCGAGGCTGTCGAAAAGAAAGCAGCTTTGAAGATACACCTGATCTACGGCAGCCGTAAACCTGATGACATAATCTTCGGGAAAGAGCTTGAAGAGATCACTGCCAAGAACAAGAACATCAAAGTTGATTACGTTATTAGTGAACCTCCGGCAGGCTGGAAAGGTGCTGCCGGCTTTCTCGATGACAAGGTGATTTCAGATCTGGCGGGCGATCTGAAAGGAAAGACGGTGTTTGTCTGCGGCCCGGCCCTTATGTACGAGCTTTGCGGACCGGCGCTGGCTAAACTGGGCGTGCCTGCCAGGCGAACCAAACAAGAGGCCTACGGTCCCCCTCAAGATATTACCAAAGAGCCTGCATGGCCCGGTATAGCGGCATCCAAGGAATTTGAAGTGATCGAGAT
>JAQTLG010000022.1 GCA_028715025.1 Dehalococcoidia bacterium
AGGTGAAGACAGCAGCCACAATCATGATCAGCGGCACGATCACCATCAGCGCTCCAATATACGGCGGATTCTGCGATTCCCAGTACGATACGGGTTGCCCCGCCTGTATTATCCGGGTTATCTCTTCGGCAACCTGGTTCACATCCTCTGCTGCCAGCTTCTTCTCATAATGCCGATACGGGCGTATAAGCTCCAATACGATGGCCAGGCCGGTTCCCAGTCCGCAGGCCGTAACCATTTCAACCCAGGGAAAAGGAAAAATCATTTGAGCAGAAGCAAGCATATTCACATAGGCTATTTGGACACCGCACATGCTGCCGATGGCAAACTCATCGAAAAGCGACATCCAATTAAAGGTCTTTTTCTTTTCCTGGCGCACCCAGAGCTCGTCGAGCCAGGACGAGAGAATAAGAAATCCAACCGATAGCCCCAGCAGCAGAGATGAGCTGACCCAGGGCGAGCCATACGTATTAGGCTGGCCGTTGAGATCAAAACGCACGGGAGCAGGGTCAGGCAGCGGAAGAGCTTTAACCGTGAAGAATACCGCTACCAGAATTAAAATCAGTGCGGGCAAATGCGTCCATAAAGGGTGCACCAGTTTGCCCTTCATCTTCGAATTCCCCCGGATTTGTTAGTTGTTATAACGATTCCTCCTCATGCATGATCTCCCGGACGACCCCGAGAATAAACTCCCGGCCACCCCTTTTAATGACGCGAACCCGCATGGATACAGGCACTCTTGTGCCATCCTTATGCATGTGTATTGTTTTGAATGCTCCCTGTTTGCGCACTACAATCTTTTTCAAGCGGATCCCGGCCTTTTCCCTTAGCTCCTGCGCATTAATATCCAGAATATTCAGTTGGGTGATCTCATCCAGTGTATACCCGAGGCATTCGCATACCGCTTTATTGACATATTTAATATTGCCCTTCATATCGAGTAAAAATATCGAGTCCGTTACCTGGTCGAGCATCTCAGCCCGCAGGGTCAACTCATCCTGTGCTTTCTTTTCCTCTGTTATATCACTAAAAAAAGCCATAACGGCCGGCCGGCCCATGTACATGACACGCGTGCTGAACGGCTTGATATACTTGATCTCGCGGGTTTTACTTACAAAAGGCCATAGCGTTGAATCGTATGTCTCATCACCTGCCTGTACCAAAGCAAAACGTGCTGACAGTTGCTGGCGATACTTGGGATGGGATAATTCGATAACGGACTTATTAATTACCTCGTCGTATTCGTATCCCAGCATATCGCAACCCGCTTTATTGGCCCAAATAATTATCTCATCCTGCATGAGCACGACGCCTTCCTTAATCTTCTCCACATAACTGTAGATGATAAACTGCATCTCATGAAGGGTCATGTCCAGCGTTTTCAACTGGGTGATAGTTTCCTCAAGCAACCTTATGCGTTTGCCAAGGTCGTCGATCTGCCATGTCAGCGGCCCAGCCAGGTGGTCCTGCGGCTGCATCGTCATCATCCCCCTCCTGCATCATGATTAATCCCGGGCAAATCTCCTCCACCATGCCACAACCCTCGCCATGGCCAGCCCCGTCTTCTCGATAGAGTGAAAAACGGGCAATCCCTCTTTAACGAAAGCAGCCTGCACCTTGAGCATCTCGTCCATTCCCGCCATGTCCGAGGCCTGCCCCAACGCCATTAATACCGGCTTGTTGATCTCCTCGTGAGATTTATGTAAAGCCTCTGAAGCTGGTCGCAGGAAAAAATCGCTGGAGTAAATACCCCCACCCCAACGGGTTACAGGGTGAAATCCCATATGATACATGATCATATCGATACGGGGGGAGCCTCCGATCACTTTTAGCGTATTATAAATCACGTCGGGATAGATGAGATTAGTTGCATCCAGCGGATTGGTAAAAATGCCGCCATCGTTGTGCAACAATCTTTTAAGTTGAGCCTGAACATCGGGTGACAGCGCAGACAGCTCAAGCCCCACTGTTTCCATGCGGTCGCCGGCCTCGACGCTGGGTCCACCGCCAACCCCCACTACAGCAATACCTTTGCCCATCGGATAAGGGCGTGCGAAGCTCAGAGCGACCAGGACATCGATCAGTTCCTGTACATCACTAACCTGGATTGCGTTGGCCTGGCGGCAGAGCGTCTGAAATGTTTTTATCGAGGATGTCATGCTGGCAGTATGGCTCATGGCCGTCCTCAGGCCGGCTTCCGTAGTGCCTCCCTTATAGACCACCACCGGTTTCCTGGCGCACGCTTTTTCGAGAGCGCTACGAAAACGATTGCCCTCCCTCACGCCTTCGATATAGATCGCTATTATATTAGTCTTGGCATCACCTGTGAAATACTCCAGTAATTCACATTCCCCTATATCCAGCGCGTTTCCGTAGCTGATGACCTTGCTGAACCGCAGGCCACGAGGTCCGGCATGCATAGGCATGTCCTGTGAATGCCCGCCGCTTTGCGACATAAATGCTATGTCGCCCGGCTGCATCGGCATGCGGTCGGACGTGGTCAATCTGACCTCCGGCACGAAAAGCCCGGTGCAATTGGGTCCGATAATACGAAAGCCACCATCGCGTGCCTTCTGCAGCATATCTCTCTCGAGCTCGGCCCGGCTCCTCTCGCCACTTTCACTGAAACCGGCTGTGAAAAAATGTACCGACATTACACCCTTTCTGGCGCAATCATCAAGCACATCCATCGATTTCTCGGCGGGAATACATACTATGACATGGTCCACCGGCCCCGGTATAGCCGATACAGAGGGATAGCAGGTGAGTCCGAAGGCCTCGCTGTGCCTGGGATTTACCGGGTAAATAGATGGAAAGCCTGCCTCTTTCAGCGAGCTGACAGCCCATGCTGCAAAAGACATAATATTGTCTGGCGAAGCGCCGACTATAGCCACACTACGTGGATGAAATATCTCATCCAGTGTATATGAACTTGGTTTATACACGGCATTTATAATATCAATATAATACCGCTTTATCAACGTACGCAGCCATAGCCGTTATATCACTTACGACCCTGCATTTGACATGGCAAGGCTACCTATTTAAACTTGCAGAAGTTTTTAAGTTTGGACATATGCTTTCCTATATATGATTACAGCTATAACCGGAGCATCCGGACACGTTGGTATCAATCTTGTCCGTGCTCTTATCTCACGCGGCAGGAAAGTGCGTATTATAACGCACAGCAGCACGCTTGGCCTGGAGACGCTGGAAGTTGAACAGCGCAACGGCGATGTCAATGACCAGGATTCCCTGATCCGGGCATTTGAGGGTGTTTCGATTGTATACCATCTGGCTGCATATATATCTCTGTTGATGAGCGACCGCATAACATGCAACGCGGTAAATATCGAAGGAACCCGCAATGTGATAGAAGCCTGCCGCCGCAATAATGTCAACCGGCTTGTACATTTCAGCTCCATTCACTCACTCTGCAACGAGCCTCTGGATGTGCCAATCGATGAGACCAGGCCGTTAGTCGAGTCGCCGAAGTCTGCACCATATGACCTCTCGAAGGCTTCTGGAGAGAGGCTGATACGCCAGGCCGCCAGGGAGGGGCTTAATGTGGTGATTATTAGTCCTACAGCCGTTATCGGACCTTATGATTACAGGCCTTCGCATTTCGGACAGGCTCTGATCATGATGGCCGAAGGCAGAATACCCATACTGCTCGAGGGGGGATTCGATTGGGTGGACGCCAGAGACGTGGCCGAGGGCGCCATCAAGGCTGAACAGACCGCAGCCGCAGGTGCAAATTATCTGCTCTCCGGCACATGGCTGTCGGTGAAAGAAATAGCTGCTATTGTATCTCTGATTACAGGCAGAAGGCCTCCTGCGCTGGTATGCCCGGCACCGGTGGCCGGGGTCTGTGCTCCCGTTGTAACAACAATATCCCGCTGGACAGGGGTCAGACCACTCTTCACCAGCGTTTCTTTAAAGGCCCTGGCCGGCAACCGCAACATCAGCCACGCGAAAGCCACGCGTGAACTCGGGTATGAACCAAGGCCTATTAAACAAACCCTGTCTGATACCATCAACTGGTTTTTAGACAACGGCTTCATAAAGAGGCGAGGGATTCAATAGAATGACTTCGGATGCCACCTATAACATCCTGTTGATCACATGGCTCGTGCTTTGTCCCCTCATCTTTGTCAGCCTTTCATTCATCGCCGCACCGTACGGCCGTCATATTAAGAGTGGATGGGGGCCTTCAATTGGCAGCAAGCTCTCGTGGGTGATCATGGAGGCCTGGTCACCCATTATATTTGCCGCATGTTTCACACTGGGGAAAGCGCCGCTCTCGGTCACCTCTGCCGTCTTCCTGCTGATGTGGGAGGCACATTATATACATCGTGCCTTTATATACCCTTTCAGCCTGAAAAATTCCCACGATAAAATGCCTCTTTCGATCGTATTTTCAGGTATTTTCTTCAATATGATGAACGCCTGGTTGAACGGATACTATATTTTTACTCTGTCCGGTGGTTATGCCGATCAATGGCTGATCGATCCACGATTCATCGCGGGCGCTGCGCTTTTCATCTCGGGTTTCGTTATCAACAGGCATGCCGACTATACGCTGGCCAGGCTTCGCAAGCCCGGAGAAACCGGTTATAAAATTCCTTATGGGGGACTATATCGTTGGATATCATGCCCCAATTACTTCGGCGAGATACTGATCTGGGTCGGATGGGCCCTTGCCACATGGTCGCTGGCCGGGCTGAGTTTCGCGCTGTGGACCATAGCTAATCTCGCACCGCGCGCTATGTCACACCATGCCTGGTACCACCAGCAATTCCCCAATTATCCCACTGATCGCAGAGCACTTGTGCCCGGTATATGGTAAGCGGTTAGTCCCTGATATCCGATACGGCACATCAGCCTATCACATCGATGAAAACACTGTTTGATATCAGTACATATGCGGGCTGCAAACGGAAAACATCCCCTTCGCGGGCCAGCGACCGCCGCCCAACAAGTTTATTCGGCCTTGCTTCCACTCCTTCAATAGCATTCCGTCCGTATTTGTTGTTCATTTTCTGCATGTCCAGCCCTTCCTGAACGAGCCTCAGACGCAGCATCGCCTCCTCACCCGCTTTGCTTGCGTCTTCCAGATGCTCCTCCCCTTCCCGGTCGGATAACGGATCAACCAGATATCGCTCCAGGTTGGGCGAGTTCCTGAAGCGCGTTCCGCTGATGTGGGAGGCAGCCGCCGGCCCAAGCCCGAGATACTCTCCTCCCCTCCAGTAATTGAGATTGTGAAGGCATTCGCTGCCCGGACGCGCAAGATTTGATATCTCATAATGCACGAACCCGTGTGTTTTTAAAATATCGACGGCGTATTCGAAAAGGCTTGCCTGTTCGTCTTCTCCGGGCAAGTCAGGAGGAGGACAACGGTAGAAAGCAGTACCCTCCTCCACAGAAAGACAGTAAGCTGACACGTGGTTTATGCCCGCGCCTGTCAGGACACTGAGCGTTTCGCCGAGGCTCTGTGCCGTCTGACCCGGCAATCCTATCATGATATCAGCCGAAATATTGCGGTATCCGCTCGACAGGGCCGAATCAATAGTCTCCAGCGCCTGCCGCCTGTTGTGAGCCCTGCCTGACTTTTTAAGCTCACCATCGTTCAACGACTGTATCCCAATGGAGACCCGGCCGATGCCAAGCCTATATGCAGTTGCCAGAAGATCAATTCCTGCTGATTCCGGATTGACCTCGATGGTCGACTCCTGTAAATCATGGAGATCAAATCTCCTTCGAAGGCCAATTACTAATTTCTCCAGTCTTTCAGCACCCAGGATGCTGGGCGTACCACCCCCCAAATAAAGCGTGGAAAAGTCCATGCCCCGGCAGCTGTCGGCCTCGGCCAGCAGTACATCGATATACTCGTCCATCAGCCCGAGCTTTTCAGACACAGAATAGAAATCGCAATAAAAGCATTTGCTGACGCAGAAGGGTATATGAATGTAGAGTCCACGCATGTCGGCAGCCTAATCCTCTATCTTCATGAGCGAAAGGAAGGCCTCCTGCGGAACTTCCACGAAACCGACCATCTTCATTTTTTTCTTGCCTTCTTTCTGTTTTTCCAGCAGCTTCCTCTTCCGTGTTATGTCGCCGCCATAGCACTTGGCCAGTACGTCCTTGCGCCTGGGGAAGATATCCTCCCTGGCTATGATCTGTGAACCGATGGCCGCCTGCAGTGGAATCTTGAAGAGGTGCTTGGGGATGGTCTTGCTCAATTTATGAATGAGCGCCCTGCCCCTGGTGGCTGCGCCCTCCCTGGGCGCGATATAGGAGAGTGCATCCACCGGCCCGTTGTTGACCAGTATATCCACCTTCACCAGGTCTCCAGTACGGTATCCGTTCATTTCGTAGTCCATGCTGGCATAGCCGCGGCTGACACTCTTGAGCCTGTCATAAAAATCCGTGATCATCTCGGCCAACGGCAGATCGTACACCAGTATGGCGCGCTTGTCATCGGGGTGCTCGATGCCTGCCAGGACGCCGCGCTTGGCGTCCGACAGCTCCATGCAGGGGCCCACATAATCCGACGGCACGATAATCCTGGTCCTGATTACGGGCTCTTCAATACGGTCTATCTGCCCCTCGGGGGGAAATTTGGAGGGATTATCGAGCATGAGCACTTCGCCGTCCTTGCAGATAACGCGGTATATGACCGAGGGCATGGTGGCAATGATATCCTGTTCGTATTCACGCTTGAGCCTCTCAAGGGCTATCTCCATATGGAGCATCCCCAGAAATCCCATTCTGTACCCGTATCCCAGAGCGGCTGAATTTTCCTTCTCGAAAACGACAGACGAATCGTTGAGTTTGAATTTATCAAGCGCGGCTCCCAGCTTGGCATAATCACTGGTGATAATGGGATATATCCCGCAATACACCATCGACTGCGAAAGCCTGAAGCCCGGCACCGCAGCCACCTCTGGATGGTCAGCGGCCACGACGGTGTCACCCACATGTATCTCGCCGGCGTTTCTGATGAGCGCCACAGCATACCCGACCTCTCCGGCCTGTAGCTGTTCAGACTGAGCAAGTCCCAGGCTGAAATAGCCTACCTCTTCAATCTCGAATATACGGCCGGATGACTTCAGCATGATTTTGTCACCAGCCACGATACGACCTGAGAAGACGCGCAGGTGCGGAATGACGCCGCGATAGGGATCAAAAAACGAATCAAAGATCAGGCACTTCAGAGGATCGGATGCTTCTCCCGATGGCGAAGGTATCCGTTCTACGATGGCTTCGAGCAAATCAGCCACCCCACGCCCATCCTTTGCCGAAACATGCAGGATATCTTCAATGCTCAGGCCCAGCATGGTATAGAGCTGAAGAGCACAATCATCAAGCATAGCGCCGGGCAGGTCGATCTTATTGATCACAGGAATGATCTTGAGACCTGCATCGATGGCCAGGTTGGCATTGGCTATAGTCTGCGCTTCCACACCCTGTGTTGCATCCACCAGCAGGACAGCACCCTCGCAAGCTTTCAGGCTGCGTGATACTTCGTAACTGAAGTCAACATGGCCTGGCGTATCTATGAGGTTTAATATGTATTCTTTTCCATCCACCGCTCTGTAGGGTATGCGGACCGCCTTGGCCTTGATCGTGATACCCCTCTCCCTCTCAAGATCCATATTGTCCAGCATCTGGTCCATGCTGGTCTTCCTGACCATGCCCGTCATCTCGAGTATGCGATCGGCCAGTGTAGACTTACCGTGGTCGATATGAGCGATTATGCTGAAATTGCGAATATTATTCATAACAAAAATAATAAAAGCAGGATAACCGCTGCACAAAATAGCAGTTATCCTGCAATTGCTGCCGCTTATACTATTATACTATTCCCCGGAGACATTCATCTTCAGGGCTGTCTTGAGCAATACGCGCTGTTCGGCAGCCGCGATATTATGTCGTGTATGGTCTATAACATCCGGATTCACCGATACCGAGGTGATTCCCCATTCGATCAGTTTCTCTGCGTAGTCCGGGTAATTGGAGGGCGCCTGCCCGCAAATGGAGCAGGTTATACCCATTTTCTGAGATGTTTTAACTATCGATTTAATAGCCTCCATCACCGCCTTGTCCCTTTCATCATAAAGCGGGGCGCATATCTCACTGTCACGGTCCACGCCCAGCACAAGCTGCGTGAGATCGTTTGACCCGATAGATACGCCGTGGATACCTGCCCTGGCATAGTCTTCAAGCCAGTAAACCACTGAGGGTACCTCGGCCATTACCCAGAGCTGCATCTCCCTGTCATCCATCAGGCCGCTGTCATCTATGATTTTCTTGCAGCGCTTAAACTCCCACAGCGTTCGCACGAACGGAATCATGAGATGAAGATTCTTATCCAGTTCACGCACCTTCTGAATGATCTTTAACTCGAGCTCGAAAAGGTCCGGATTCATCACATACCTGTAGCAACCCCGGAAGCCTATCATGGGATTCTGCTCAACGCTCTCATACTTGTCTCCACCCCTGAGGTTACGGAATTCGTTGGTGCGGAAATCGATAGCTCTGTAAATGACTGGCCTGGGATGAAACGCGCGGGTAAAGATGCGCAGTTTCCTGACCATGGCATCGATAAACTGGTTGCTTTTACCTTCCTCCATAAGCTGCCTCGGGTGCACTCCGTCGCAGGCATCTATGACCATGAACTCCGCCCTGAGCAGGCCTATGCCGTCCACGTCTAGCTTGCCTATCCTCTCCGCTTCATGTGGCATGGCCAGATTAACATACAGCTTGGTTGCCGTAACTATAGGCGCCGTCTTGGCCACCACCTGTGTGCCCGGCTCCTCGGACTTCTTGTCCTCCTTGAGCTTGCCCTCATAAACGATGCCGTGGGTACCGTCAACTGTTACCAGCATCTTATCGCTAAGAATCTTGGTTGCAGTACGGGTCCCCACCACGCAGGGCAGTCCCATCTCGCGTGACACGATGGCAGCATGGCAGGTCACGCCACCACCGTCCGTGACGATGGCAGAGGCCTTTTTCATCAAGGGTACCCAGTCAGGAGTTGTCATCTCGGCGACCAGAACATCACCGCTTTCGAATCCATCATCTTTATCGGGCGATGTCAGGACGCGCACCTCCCCGCTGCCACGGCCCGGGCTTGCCCCCAAGCCCCTGATTAGCTCCCTGCTCTCCTCTGCATCGAGTTCCTCAGATACGACTTCAGCAGCTCCGATCAAGGTGGTTATCGGCCTGGACTGTACCATAAAGACCTTCTTGCTTTCCATAGCCCACTCCGTATCCTGGGGGCTCCCATAGTGCTGCTCGATCTTCATGCCCAGCCTGGCGATCGCCTGTACTTCCGCATCGCTGAGCACCGGCTGTTCGGCCTCTTTATCGCTCAAATCGACATTCTTATTCCGGCCTTTTTCGTCACGTATAATTTTGAAGTTTTTATGTGATATCCTGGCGTCCTTTACCTTCAGGCCGTTTTTTTCCACCTCGTAGTAATCGGGCGATACCAATCCACCTACTACAACTTCACCCAGGCCGAAGGCGCCCTCAATCACCATGGTGCTCATGTTTTTGTTGCTTGGATCGGCGGTGAACATTACACCCGCTTTATCGGAGTTGACCATTTTTTGTACGACCACGGCTATCACAGGCTCATCCAGAAACTCTTTCTTGGCGCGGTAAAAGATCACTCTTGCACCATATAAGGAGGCCCAGCACTCCTTTACTTTCCTGATAAGATCCTCTTTGCCGTGAACGTTGAGAAAAGTTGCGTTCATACCAGCGAATGAGGCCTGCTCCGAGTCCTCCATAGTGGCAGATGACCTTACCGCCACGAATAGGGCCCTGGAGGAATCCTTCTTGGACAGTTCCTCATAAGCCTTAATGATCTCCCCCTTGATATTGGCCGGCATCTCCGTACCTACGATCAGCCCCTGTACTTCCCTGGCCTTGGCCTGAAGCTCTGCCGTATCATCTACATTAAGTCCCTCCATAGCATGTACGATCTTCTGTGAAAGCCCACTCTCCGTATTGAACAATAGATATGCCTGCGCGGTAACGACAAAACCCGGAGGCACGGGGAGACCGGCTTTCACCAGCTCGCCAAGGTTCGCGCCCTTGCCGCCGGCCTTATTGACATCAGCCCTGCCAAGATCCTCGAACCATTTAACTATCTCCATGGGTAAACCTCCTCAGATTATTAGAAATAAAACCAGGTCTTCCATTTCGCAATACTTCTTACCGTTCGATAACACGGTCAGCGATAGAATGTTTAAAAAACCATAGGATTTTACTGAGACAGAACGGGTATATATTTGAGAAAACGTTCATCGATGGTCTTTTTCTTCTGCCAGGTGTCCTTGAAGGGTGTATAGACGATCTCGCCCTTTACCTCGCCGACAGCATGTCCTTTTTTCCCGTTCAGCAGGCCTTCAATAGCTGCGACACCCAGGCAGCTGGCAAGAATCCTGTCTGCGGCTGTGGGTGACCCTCCCCTCTGTATATGTCCAAGCGTACATAGGCGTGTCTCGACTTTCAGACGCATCTGAACATACTTCTCGATATTGATAGTATCATCCACCGTGTTTCCCTCGGCAACTACGATGATACTGCTCCTCTTCCCTCGTTTAAAGCTCTCCCTCAGGTTCTGGCAGAGGCCCTCCACATCCATATCAATCTCCGGAATAATGATCTGTTCGGCGCCACCCGCCAGACCGACCGTCAGTGCGATAAATCCGGATTTTCTGCCCATCACCTCTACAAAGAATATCCTTTCAAAGGCGCTGGCGGTATCCCTGATGCGATCGATGGCATCCAGAGCAGTGTTAACCGCCGTTTGAAATCCAATCGAGAAATCTGTGCCCCAGATATCGTTATCGATACTCCCTGGTATTCCAATAAAGGCGATGTCGCTTTCCTCAGACATGGCCTGGGCAGCATGGAACGAGCCTCCGCCACCTATTATTACGCAACCATCGATCTCTTGAGACAGCAAAGCATCAATAGCCTTCCTGCGGCCTGCAACCTCCAGCATCTCGGGGCAACGGGAGGTCTCAAGGATGGTTCCCCCCTTTTGAATAATGTTAGCCACTGATCGCTGGTTGAATTTCTGGAATTCACCGGCAATTAAACCAGAGAATCCGCGACGTATGCCGACGACCTCCAGCCCATGGAATATAGCACTGCGGACAACAGACCTTATGGCAGCGTTCATGCCGGGCGCGTCTCCGCCGGATGTAAGAATCCCAATTTTCCTTGGTTGCTTCTTCATTTCCTTAATCATTTATTTTATAGATTACTGAATTTCTAATCATATCACAATACGTATATGGGACAATGCGTATCCGTATATGATACGCTTCATTCGAGATGGTTTGCTTCAGCATATTCCAGAGCTTTCAGGTAAAACCTCTCGACATATTCGCCGGCCATCCGTGACGTATTGAAGTGCGGTGCGTTTGAGCGTATGCTCTCTTTCATCGTTTTTACCCATCCGTGTGGAGTACCATTGATATCACGATCATAATAAAGCGGTATCACGTGATCTTCCAGCAGCTCGTAGATGGCATCCGCCGTCACACTATCACGATCCTTTGAATCGATCCGGCCTCTTTCATCCACAGCCCAGCCGTTGTCGCCGTTATATCCTTCAAACCACCAGCCGTCCAGTATGCTAAGATTAACCGTCCCGTTCGCCGCCGCCTTCTGGCCGCTTGTCCCGCTGGCCTCCATCAATGTCTGCGGTGTATTTAACCAGACATCCACGCCAGCCACCAGGTCCCTCGCCATGTGCATATCATAATCTTCAACAAAGGCTATCCTGCCACCGAATTCCGGATCTTTGGCATACTGGTAAACCTGTTGTATCAGCCGTTTACCATCGTCGTCCTGCGGGTGAGCCTTACCTGCG
>JAQTLG010000023.1 GCA_028715025.1 Dehalococcoidia bacterium
GAGTTCCAATTGATGAAAGGTATCGTCGACGAGCGCAGCAAGAAATGGGCAGAACTATTAAGCGTTTATTCCAAGGCAGTCAAACGGGAATTCATGTCCGGCAAGCCTGTAAAAATCGAAAAATCAGCACCTGGTAAGGTAATTAAGGTGGGCAAGGAAGTCAGGCAACTCGCCTGCGTAATCCCCTACAAAGAGATGAAACAGCTGATACTGGATACAGAGCATATCGCCGCGGGCACCTGCGTATGCCGGCACCAGGGTAACCTGCTGGGCAAACCCAGCTCCGAACCCATGGGTAACTGTATGGTCTTCGGTGAGTCGGCGCTGTTCTCGATCGAGCGCGGTTTCACCAGGCGCCTATCCAGGGATGAAGCCCTCAAGACGCTGGATGAAGCAGAGGAAGCCGGTCTGGTGCACAATTATGTCAACAATCCGGGCCAGTTCACCAATCTGCTGTGCAATTGCTGCGGATGCCACTGTTTCATCCTGCGGGGCGCCAAGCACGCGCCGGCGCCCAGCCAGATGGTCAATCCCCGATACCTGGTATATATTAATGAGAAGGAATGCACCGGCTGTGAGGCCTGTATCGGACGGTGCTGGATGAAAGCCCTGAAAATGGAAAACGGCAAGCTGGTGCGTGAAGAGATACGCTGCATAGGTTGCGGTATTTGCATGTGGGCCTGCCCCACCGATGCGCTCTATCTTGACCCGAGGGAAGCCGGCAAGGTACCGCTTAACAAGTGCTGATATGTATCAGCAAAATTTGAGGAGGAGCTAATGGTTGAACCTGTCTACGAGAAATTGATACCTGTACTCAATTCACGCAGCACTTTTCTGGTTCCTTGCATCAAGTGTGACGAGTTTTTTGCCCTTGCGGCTTATTTATACAGCCCCGTCGAAGCAGAGATCGCCTGCGCCATGCCATACGATTTCGCTACAGCTCGTGAGATTGCAGTCAATATCCCGGGCAGCCATCCTGAGAAGATCGCCGAACACCTTGAGACCATGGCGAATAAGGCGTTGATACATTCGAAAAAGGAAAACGGCGAGACGCTCTATGAGCTCCTGCCACTCTTCCCGGGTGCAATGGAGCTTCAATTCTGGCGTGATGACAAAGAGTATCTGGGCAAGCTGGACATCCTGCTCGGCCAATACCTGGTAGCGATGTGGGGCCTGCGTAAAGCCGGCGCCCCGATCGTAACCGAAACGCCATCCTCCCCCAGAAAAGTAGCCGTAGACCAGGAGATCATGAGCCGCTCCACCATTATCCCCTATGCGGAGATGAAAGAACTGATCAAGCAGAGCGAGTATATCGGCGTGGCGCTCTGCCACTGCCGGCAGCTGGGCGAACAATGGGGCAAGGCATGCTCCAGGCCCATGGACAACTGCATGATCCTGGGGTCATCCGCCAAATTCACTATCGAAAAGGGATTGACCAAACGTCTCAATGTCGAGCAGGCGCTGCAGGTGCTGGAAGAAGCGGAAAAGGCCTGCCTGATACACCAATACGCCGATACGCCCGACCACTTTTCCAATATTCTGTGCAATTGTTGTTCATGCCACTGCATAGCTCTTAAGGGCTATAAAAAGTCCCCGGTTCCCAGCCAGTCTGTCATTGCGCGTTACCTGATCAAGATCGACGATGAGGCCTGCACAACATGCGAGGCCTGCCTGGAACGCTGCCAGATGGACGCATTGAAAATGGAGGGGGGCAAGCTCACGAGGGACGAGGCACGCTGCATCGGCTGCGGCCTGTGTATGTATGTATGCCCCGTAGAGGCATTGTCGCTGGAGAAGAGGCCTGCCGGTAAAATACCTTTGAGAGCCTGTTGAAGGCCAGGATTTAATCCTGCTCTTTATCCCGTTTTGCGGCCCTGTCACGCGCCCAGCGATGTATCTCGTCCAGCGCCGGCGGCGCTACCATGAACACTTCGACATCCTGGGGAAACTGTACCAGATGTCCCTCCCGAATAAAAAGCAGGGCGACATCGCCGGGCTTAAGGGACTCATCGATGGTTTTGCTGATGAACTGGTAGCGTTTGCGCGACGCATCCGAGTACGCATCGTAGACCTGTTTGGATGCTTTTTCGCTGATCAGCCCCACCATCAGGCAACGCTCCCAATCCATGACTTCCTCGAGGAGCTCGCTGACCTCAACACATTTCAGAGATGCGGATTCCGAGCAGCGCTTATTCACCAGGTTGTGGCTTTTAGGGTGAAGCTCTTTGAGCATCTCCAATCCACCCTCCCCATCCCTGTCGACCGTCTCATGAAAGATCAATGTCACATGTCCCAGTTTACTCTCGAGCTTCGCCACCATCTCGTCGACCTGTCGCCAGTATTTTTCATAAAGCTCGAGATATTCCGCCGGAGAGTTTTTACCGGCATAAACCAGGGGCACCTGCAATATCTTTCTGCTGTTCTTGAAGCTGTCAACTTCAGGTTTCTCTACTTTGCCCAGTTCCTGTGTCATGATTACACTCCTCTCTCTGCCTGTTGCTGTACCATCTCCATGAATTTAACGGCCTGATCGCCGATACACCATTACCGCTATCAATAGTATAGAAATTATACTACAATATAAAGCGCCTTTTGAGGGACCGTGCTTCCTTGATTTTATAATCGGGCACTGGAGGAACCATATGGATTTCGACCTTGGTGGAAAGACGGGCCAACTGCGCAAGGAGATACGCCAATTTGCCCTTGCCGAGGTGGTAGGAAAACCTTACCACACCGCCATGCTGGAGGAGGAGAGCGCGGACGAGGACTGGGAATTTTCGCTCTCGATATCCAGGAAGCTTGCGCAAAAGAAATGGCTTTGCATGAACTGGCCTGAGCAATACGGGGGTATGGGCGCATCATACTGGGAACAATTTGTGTACTCCGAGGAGGCCGGTTATTATGAGATTCCCGGCACCAGCATGGGCATATCCGGCACCGGCATCAACGGCCCCAGCCTGATGCTGTTCGGCAGCGAGGAGCAGAAACAGAAATACCTGCCGCTGATAGCCTCGGGCGATCCTGACGGGATATGGTGCACCGCTTACAGCGAACCCGACTCTGGCTCCGACTACAATAAGATCAAGACCATCGCCATCAGGTCGGGAGACGACTATATTATAAACGGACAGAAAGTGTGGACGAGCTGCGCCCACCGCGCGCGCTGGTGCTGGCTGGCATGCAAAACCGATCCAACGTCGAACAAGATCCATAAAAGCATGAGCATCATTATTGTGGACATGAAGAGCCCCGGCATTACGACCAGGCCTCTCATCAATCTTTCAGGTGTTCACAGTTTTAACGAGGTATATTTCGATAACGTAAAAGTGCCTGCATCGAACCTGGTCGGCGAGGAAAATAAAGGATTCTACATGTTGATCCCCGCCCTGGCAATCGAGCGGCTCTCGCTGGCGCCTCACGTGCTGGGCACAGGACGACGCATACTTGAATTGCTCGTCCGCTACGCCAGGGAAAATGACCATAAAGGAAAACCCTTATCTGACGATCCTGTGGTGCGCCATAAGCTGGCGGAGCGCGCCCTGGAGCTCGAGACGCTGCGCTTATTTGGTCTTGAGATAATGTGGAAAATGAGCACCGGCAAGATGCCGGGCTATGAGGCGGCCAGAAACAAGCTATACTGCAATATCGTCACGGACAACATGGCCAGGACCGGACTGGAGATAGTGGGCGCCAATTCACAGATAAGCCCTGATTCCAGATGGGCGAAATTGAGGGGCCGCTGCCAGAATCTGTACCTTGTCAATATGGGGTGGTTCAGCGCAGCCGGTACCATGGAAATACAGAAGAACGTAATCGGCCAGTTTAAACTCGGCCTGCCGCGCGCCTATTAATACCAGATATCCACCCTTTGTATAATGGGGCTGTTTCACTCCTGAACCGGCCCCTTTATCGTATCATCTACCACCCGCCGCTGGCGCCTCCTCCTCCTGACATTCCTCCACCACCTCCGCCAAAGCCACCGCCGAAACCACCTCCGGACCCACCGCCAAAGCCTCCCCAGAAACCACCGCCGGTTTTATGCCAGTCAGTGGATTTGCCAGCTGCTTTCAGCTTCTGGTAATTGCGTGTAAGCGCGTAATCCGTGCCCAAGCCAAGACCCGTGAATATCAGCGGTGCAATTATCAGCGCCGCAATCCCCCCGATCGACAGCCCCATAATGACACCGGCTATGGCACCCCAGATGCCACCCACCCATACATTTTTACTGCGCGCCATAAATCCTGAAAGGTAAATCGTAACTATAGTAAGGATGAAAAAAACAAAGATGAAATCACCGAACGCGGATTTCACCGGGTTTTCCTCAAGCGGAGCAGGCGGAGTGCCGTCCCTGATATACTTCTCAATTGAAGCAACACCCGCCTTGATTCCTCCCTCGTAATCGTTATTCTTGAACAGCGGTAACACGTCGTTATCACGTATCCTGCCCGCGCGACCGTCCGTGATCACCGGTTCAAGCCCGTATCCGACCTCGATACGCATCTTGCGATCATCCAGGGCCACCAGGAAAAGGATGCCGTTGTCTTTATCTTTCTGCCCTATCTTCCATTTCTCGAACAGCCTGCTGGCATAGTCCTCTATACTGTCCCCTTCAAGGCTTTTCACAGTAGCCACAAAGACCTGCGCCGTAGTATCTTTCTCGAGCTGAGCCAATTTGGATTCAAGCTCGGCCTTTGCTTCGGATGAAAGCAATCCGGCGTTATCGTTGACATAGCCGGTGAGCTCCGGAAAATTCTGCGCCGACACCGGCATGTTGAAGACAGACAACATAGTGACAGCCAGACAGGCTGTCACTATCAGCAAGATCAGTCTGTGTCGCACTAAAACTCCACTTTAGGCGCTGTTTCTGCGCCGCTGACAGACTGGAAGTATTGCTTCTCGCTGAATCCAAACATGCCGGCCAGCATATTTGTGGGAAAAGTCTTGATCTGCGTGTTATATTCCCTCACCAGGTCATTGAACCTCCTTCTTTCCACGCTGATGCGGTTCTCCGTCCCCGCCAGTTCGTCCATCAGCTGTGTAACATTCTGGCTGGACTTGAGGTCCGGGTAATTCTCAATCACGGCAAGCAGACGGCCAAGTGCGGTTTCAACCTCTCCGGCCGCAGCAGCCTTTTCATCCACCGTCTGGGCAGCCCCGTATTTCGTTCTTGCTTCGGCTATGGCCAGGAAAACGGTCTGTTCCTGTGTCATCATGCCTTTGACCGAGTTCACCAGGTTGGGAATCAGGTCGTAACGTCGCTGATATTGCGTCTCAACCTGCGACCACTGGGCGTCTATGCCCTGTGATTTGGTCACCAGGCTGTTATATATACCAACCAGGGAAACTGCGATGATGACGGCGCCAAGTACTATTACGCCCACGGCAGCCAGGACACATCCCCAGGTAGACTTCATATCGATAACCTCCTTAATCAGTTTGATCGGGTTGACATATTTATTACGGCAATTCTACAACAGTGCTATTGTATCAACAAATTATACCTGTGTCGCTTGTTTTGGCCATCTGACGGAGCGTATAATCAAGCACAATCAATTCGAGGGGGTGGAATATCATGGCTGTTAATAAAGAGCTGGTAGCGCCATGCGGTTTATATTGCGGAGTTTGCGGAATCCATATAGCCACCAGGGACAATAATGAGAAATTCAAGGAGAAGCTGGCACCGGTTTACGGCGTCAAGCCGGAAGATATACTGTGCGACGGCTGCCTCTCCCAGCGCGTCTTTTCCTATTGCCGGATCTGCCCGATCAAGTCGTGCTGCATCGAAAAGGAAATAGAGGGATGCCACCAGTGCAACGAGTTCCCCTGTCGCTTCATCGATGATTTCCCGGTTCCGGTCGGCAAGAATGTTATACTGCGATGTGTCCCCAGATGGAGGGTAATCGGTACGGAAAAGTGGATACAGGAGGAGCAGAAACGCTATAATTGTCCTCATTGCGGCGCTGCCACTTTCCGTGGAGCGAAGCGCTGCCGTAATTGTAAGGAAGCGATCGACCTCGACTGAAAACACCCGGCATGATTAGAACAACTGTAGCTCTCATTGTAATTATCCTGGCTGTTGCCTGTTCCACCCCCCAGCAACAGCCGACACCGCAGGCCCAACCCGAACAGATTAAGATCGGAGCATTATTGGGCTTGAGCGGCGATATAGCCACATCCTATGGTCAAGCCCAAAAAAATGGAGTCGAGTTGGCCGTAAGCGAGGTCAACGACAGCAATTACCTGGGCGCGGGCAAACAACTCAAGCTTGTAATTGCAGATGCCGGACCCGGCGCAGACACAGCTTTCTCCGGCATCACCAGTTTAATTGAAACAGACAATGTTTCTGCTATTATAGGCCCAACACTGTCTTCACAGGCTTTCAAAGCTGATCCGGTAGCCCAGAATCACAGTATCCCGGTAATTGCCGTAAGCAATACGGTTCCGGGTATAACGGAAATGGGCGATTTCATATTCCGCTGCAGCCTACCGGAATCGACCGTCATCGGAGGCACCATTAAAGCTGCGGCCAGCCAGTTGCGCGTGGTGAAGGTTGCCTATCTATGGGGCAAGGACGATGACTACACAATAGCCGGCTATAAAGCTTTTAAGGATGCGGTATTGAAGAACGGCCTGAAAGTACTGGCGGATGAGACATTCAGCCGTGGCGATACAGACTTTAAGCCCCAGCTTGAAAAGATCATCGCAAAGGGGCCCGACGCAATACTCGTTTCCGCTCTGGCCAAAGAAGCTGCAGCCATCATAATTCAGGCGCGGTCCCTCGGCTACACCGGTATCATTATCGGCGGAAATGGCTTCAATTCAACTGACGTTATTAAACAGGCTGGAAGCTATGCGGAAGGAGTCATGGCCGGCACGGCATGGAATATCGCCAGCATCAATACCAGGAACCTGGAATTCATATCCGCTTATCAGAAAGCATATGGAATAAAGCCTGACCAGTTCGCAGCTCAGGCTTATACCGGCACATGGCTGCTGGCCAACGCCATACGGACGGCCGGCAGTTCGGATCCTTCTGCTATAAGGGATGCGCTGGCCGGTATATCCAATTTTACTACGCCTATGGGATCTTTCAGCTTCACAGAGGACAGAGAGCCTGTTCATCCCGCCGTTGTGCAGATCGTTAAAAACGGAAGATTCACTATTTTTAAATGACGACCTCTGACAGGTATTCCTGACGATAACATCAACCGCGGCGCCTGTGCTATAATCGCTCTGTAAAATGTTTAAATTAAACCTTATGCCCAGAGGCGATAAGTTCTTCGACCTTTTTGAGGTCAGTACAAAGAATATGGTCAAAGCAGCCGAAAATCTCAAGGAGCTTATATACACTTGGGATTGCATTGACCAGAAACTGGAAGAGATGGATCGAATCGAGCATCAGGGTGATACCATAACCCACGAAATCATGTTCCAGCTTAACCGTTCCTTTATAACTCCTTTCGACAGGGAGGACATCGGGGTGCTGGCACACTCCCTGGATGATGTCACCGATCTCATCCAGGCGACTGCCGACACCATGGTCCTCTATAAAGTCAGGGAACCCGGCAAACGGGCGCGTGAGCTCGCAGATATTCTGGTCCAGATAACCACCGAGGTGGAACATGTAATGCCCAGCCTCAGGCGACATAACGCCAACCTCGAGAAAATTTTAAACAGCTGCGTCGAGATAAACAGGCTGGAAAACGTGGCGGACAAGGTCTATCGCACGGCGCTTAAAGAGTTGTTCGAGGATTCAAATGACATCACGGATATCATTAAATGGCGCGAAATATACGAACATATGGAAAGCGCTACCGATATGTGTGAGGACGTGGCCAACGTGCTTGAGGGCGTAGCCCTGAAACACGCTTGAATGCTCAGCCGTACTATCCAGTTCGGCGCCGGTTATACACAGCTTTGTAAAAGGACGATGAAATATGAACATTAAAGAGCTTGTTTATAAAAACCGCAGCTACCGCCGCTATTATCAGGAGGTGGCGGTATCCCTTGACACCCTGAAGGAGCTTGTTGACCTGGGCAGGATGTCCGCATCCGCCATGAACCTGCAACCGCTTAAATATATCCTGTCCAACGACCCGGCCAGGAATGCCGCCATCTTCTCAAATATCGGGTGGGCGGCATATCTAAAGGACTGGGGCGGACCTCCCGAGGGTGAGAGGCCTGCGGCGTATATTATCATGATGGGAGATACAGAGATAAGTAAAAATGTGGTATGGGACCACGGGATCGCCGCACAGAGCATCCTGCTTGGCACCATAGAGAGAGGGCTGGGCGGATGCATGATAGCCACTATACGAAAGAGCGACCTGGCAAAAGCACTGAATATCGGATCACGCTATGAGATACTGCTGGTTATTGCCATCGGAAAACCCAAGGAGCAGGTCATGATCGACCCGCTGGACCGGGATGGAGATGTGAAATACTGGCGAGACAGCCAGTCTGTACATCACGTGCCCAAGCGCTTGTTGCAGGACATCATCATCGAATAGGCAGGCTGCCGATAAAACAGCTTAATCGGAAGTTCTCTTTACCAGCAGCAAGCGGTTACCTTCCCCCTCGCTGAAGCTGTAGTCAACCCGGTCCATCATCTTTTTCATCATATATATACCCAGACCGCCCGCTTTACGGTCCTCAAGCGCGCTGTCCACCTCCGGCAGCGGAACGGATGCAGGATCAAATCTCTTACCTCGATCCTTGATGGTAATAGTGATATCGGGGTCCTTAAGCGCACATGAGATCTGAAAAAAACCACCTCTGCCATCGTAAGCATGCTTGACCACGTTGGTACTCGCTTCATCAACCGCTGTCTCGAAGGCAAATATATACTTGTCCAACTTGCGCTGCTGCAACCAGTTAACCACAAAGTCTACAATCACTGGTATGTCTTGCAGGACGGCGCTCTCCAGGGTGAGCGTATCTTCATTCATATCTGCTGCCCGTTGTTGATCGACCATGATTATTTACCTGTAATCCGACTATCTTATGCCATAGCCGCTGTTGCGGGTGATACAACAATTTCGCTGCCGTTGATCTTACTTTCCAGACTCGATTTGATGGAGTCGATCACCTTCTGAACTTCGGACATTTTTCTATCGCCGTCGAACTCTAAAAAGATCTCAACGTAAACATTCGCTCCTGAACGTCTTGAACGTATCCCGTGAATAGCCTCGTATTCATCGAAATACAGTGCCAGCTCCCTGAGTATGACGATTTGAAGCGACTCTTCCAGGGCACGATCCAGCAGATCATAGACAGACATGGTGCTGATATTGTATATGGATTGGACGATGAAAAGGCCGATGATAATAGAGACCAGCGGGTCAACGTAGGTTACCCACGGCTGGTCATAGAATATGGCGCTCATAGACAGTGATATAATAACCAGCACTGACGCGATGGTTTTAGAGCGGTACATCCGCCAAAGCGACTCCAGTACCGGTGAATATTCCTCTTTGGTCAGGTGGTAGTCGTGTCGCCACAGCCAGATGCTGGTCAACAGCGCCACGGCCGAGAACACGATGGCAAGGTCAACACCGCCCGCATGCAGCTCCACCGGGTGTTGAAACCTCTCGATCGTATGCCCGATCACGATTATCAACGATATGACCAGCACCACCGCCACGATGAGGCCCGAGACGCTTTCAAGCTTGCCGTACCCATAGTTGTACCCCTCCGTACGGCCTCGATTGATTTTCCTGATACTGAGGTAAGACAGAAATACCGCAGTGACCAGCCCGATATTCTTGAGGATTTCCGATTCAAGGGTCAGTGAATTGGCTATTACCGCTGCAATTATACCGGTGATAAGCCCGAATATCCCCAGCAGCAGGCCCATAAGGATGGATTTTTCCTTGGCCTTACTACGGTCAACCGGCTTTGTCCCTTTATCGTTCGACATGACTTATCTTAATTTCTGCTCCGTGCCGTCAATATAAGCCTGATTATTGTGGCATGATTTGACTATTTATTCAACGAACAACAATTAATTACATTCACCATATTCCCAAAACGATTAATGGGCGTTATAATGGAACTAATATATCCGGATAATTGATCGTATATAATTCGATATGTTGTTTAATCTGGAACGGCGGCACATCTCATCGGCAATATTAATACTTATACTGACGTTGATATTGGTCGGTACCTCCTGCACGATGGATGAATTACCGCAACCGGTAGAAAACCCAGCTAATCCTCCTATCGCCGACAACAGTACTACCTGTGTTATACTTGACATCTCGTCTTTCGTTGCTCAACCCAAAACTATAATACTGGGTGAACAGACAGTTCTTTCCTGGAAAGCTGTTGGCGCTACTTCGCTTTCCATCGATCCAGGCATTGGAAGTATCAGCGTGGACAGCCAAAGTATCACCGTATCACCGAAGGCAACCACCTTGTATACATTAAGAGCGTCCGACGGATGCTATGAGGTATCTCAAAAATTTCTGGTTATCGTCAAGACAACGGACGGAGAAATCGTCTGGCCCGCCAGCAGCTCCGAAAATGTTACGGCCGAACCGATATACGAAGGATGGAGCTACTATCCAAATAAAGATGTTGAGTGGACAATACTCGATAGAAATAAAGATACCGGCAGCGATATCTATAATTGCTGGCACCAGGGACGTATCATCAATAAACACAACGAATGGATGATGACACAAGTCACTGTCAGCGGCAAACTGGTAGCGAATACCATACTACCCTCAGAACAGGTGATTTATGTCACCAGCATGGATTGCCTGCAATTGCCGGAACTTAAGTGGAAGTGGAAGGTCAACAAGTAGTTTTCTGCCAGACCATATTTATACATTAGGATATTGGATAAGGCTTATGAACAGCATGTGGAATAAAATTGCCATCATCGTTATTCTAATCTTTATCTCAACGCTCTCCCTGTCCTGCTTTATCTTTGAGCGTGCCACCGATCATTATAAGGCGGGAAATGAATTATACAGCCAGAAGCAGTGGGATAAGGCAATCGAAGAGTATACAAGGGCCATCAGCATGGATTCAAACCAGCCTTTCTTTTACATCAACAGGGCTTTAGCCTATAACCAGATAGGTGAATATGATCTTGCTATCACGGATTGCACCAGGGCTATAAACAAGAAGAATAACATTGCATTAGCATATACCACCCGCGCCTCCGCCTATAATGAAAAAGGCCTTTATCAACTGGCGCTGGCTGACTCACTCAAGGCCATCGAGCTGAGTCCCAAGATTGCACTGGGCTATATCAATAAGGGCTGGGCACTTTACGGCCTGGGTGAGTTCAAGGAATCGATACTTGCCTGTACCGATGGTATCGCCGCCGAGCCGACCAGGGCCATGGCCTATATATTCAGGGCAATGAACTATAACGAGATGGGCAACTACGAAAACGCCATGGCTGACTGCAACAAAGCTATTGAGCTCGATCCCACGCTGCCGCTGGCATATGTCAACCGCGCCTGGGTGTACAACCAGACCGCTGTTTATGAAAAGGCCATCGAGGACTGCAATACGGCGATCAGTCTGGATCCCAGGATCGCCACGGCTTACGTTAATCGTGCCTGG
>JAQTLG010000024.1 GCA_028715025.1 Dehalococcoidia bacterium
TTTCTAACTCTGTCGGACGTCACAGTCAGCAATCCAAAAGGCGGTAGAACAGCGGTTTCCCATCTGCATATATCTAAAAACAATATAATATTTGTAGCTCAGTTCAGGAGCGCAACTCCCAACAAACCGCTCACAACCCATCCGTTAAGCCAGAAGTTGCCTGTGACAGTTATGGCCTATGCGGCCGGGGCTGCGACGATGCAGTTTAAGATCAACGGTTGTATCTATGTCGATAGCTGGGGTCATATCACCGATACGCTGGAAAGCGAAGAGCGTTTTATACCTCTGACACAGGCGAAGGTGGAGCCCTCTATGCCCGGAAACCTTTCCCGTTTCGATTTTATTGCGCTGAACAAGGAGCGCATCGTAAGCATCGGCGAGATACCTGGCAAATAAATCGCAGCCGCGCTTTATACGCTGGATATTCTGAAAAACCTGTATTTTGGTAGTCAGCGGAATTCAGACAGCTAAATGTTGTAAAATACCACCAGGGCGCTGGATATGACCGATGATGAGGTTCAATTAAAAAAATTACTGAGAGAGCTTTTCCGCAGCCAGTTGTTTGCTGCGCTGGCCACGCAGCAGCTGACACGCCCCTATAGCAACCTGGTCGCCTTCGTCGCCACAGATGACCTCAAGAACATAATATTCGCCACCAGGCGCGCGACCAACAAGTATTCAAATCTTCTTTCCAATAACAATGTCTCGATGCTGATCGACAATCGCACTAATCGGGATTCGGATTTCCGCAACGCCGTGGCGGTCACCGCCATAGGATTGGCTGAAGAAGTAAGAGGGAATCAGATAGATGATCTGCGCAGCCTTTACCTTATAAAGCATCACAACCTTGAGAAATTCGTCTATTCGTCTGATTCAGCGCTTTTTAAAATCAAGGTCAAAAGATATTACATTGTGCGCAATTTCCAGGAAGTAATGGAACTTAAGGTGGAGGGCTGAGATATATTGTCCACAACGGCCGAAGAACCGGCGTTTGATGCGCCGCTGGCGGGCAGGTCGAATTGGAGATAATCGAGGGAAGGAATCCCCTGATTGAGGCCCTCAAGGCCGGCCGGCCGGTCAGTAAGATATTGCTGGATAGCAATATTAGAAAGCACGGGGCTGTGGAACTGATTTTAAACCTGTCAAAGGCCAGAGGAGTACCCGTTGAATTCGTTGATAGGCGGATTATGGAAAAGCAGAGCTCCACAGGATCAAATCAGGGTGTAATCGCTTACGCCGAAGTAAAAGAATTTGTCGACCTGAGCGAACTGATCAACATCTCGCGGATCAAACCCGATAAGCCGTTATATTTGTTGCTGGATGGTATCGAGGATCCCCATAATCTGGGAGCCATATTGAGGACTGCCGAGGCCACAGGCGTTCATGGGGTCATTGTCCGTGAGCGGAGGGCTGCCGGTATTACGCCGGCGGTGATCAAGGCATCGGCAGGGGCTGTAGAGTACGTCAATATAGCCAGGGTAGCCAACATCTCCCAGGCCGTAGTTACACTCAAGAAAAACGGCATATGGGTTACAGGCATAGACATGAACGGGCAGGCCGATTACCGCACCATGGATTTCACGTTACCGTCGGCCATAGTGATCGGCGGCGAGGGTCAGGGCCTGTCGGATCTGGTACGGCGCAGGTGTGATTGGGTGGCCTCCATACCGATGAAGGGCAAGATCATGTCACTCAATGCGTCCGTGGCGGCTGCTGTGGTTATGTATGAAGCGCTCAGGCAAAGAGAGGGGCCGCTGCCGCGATAAAACCTGGAATAAAAAGATAATAACTGTATCATTGACTTAAGAGCCGATATGTTGCCATCGTAGAAGGTCAGAACGAGAAATCCTTCTCGCGGAATAGGCTAAGGCAGATGGCAGTTACGTCCTCATCATATAAAACCCCGGCGTTTTCTGAGATCTCCTGCAGGGCCGCCTCTATGCCCAGACTGGGTCGGTAGGGACGGGGAGATGCCATGGCCTCGACTACATCGGCCACCATCAGGATTCTGGCATCGATGCAGATATCATCTCCTTTCAGGCCGCGGGGGTAGCCCGAGCCATCCAGCCTCTCGTGATGCTGCAATGAAACTTCGGCAACCGGCCAGGGGAACTCCACCGGCTTGAGCATCTCGTAGCTGCCCTGAGCATGTGTCTGGATAATCTGGCGCTCTATAGCAGTCAGCGTACCCGGCTTGCTGAGAATCTCCATCGGCACGTAGACCTTGCCTATATCGTGGATCTTTGCGGCTATCTCGATGCCTTCCAACTGTTCCTCAGACATCCCCATTTCTCCAGCTATGGCGACGGCCAGCTTTGCAACACGCTCCTGGTGGCCTGCGGTATACGGATCTCTCATCTCGATTATGCGTGCCATGGCCGCTACTATATCGCGTACCGTCTTATGAAGCTGTTCAAGGCTGCGCACAACCCGCTCCCCCGTCTGCCTCAGGTAGCCGATCTCCTCATCCTGCGCCTCTTTTTCTGCGATCTCAGCCTTTCTATGTGTGGCGAGATCAATAAGCGTTGCCGATAATTGTCCCGTATCCTGCACCGGGCTCATATATACAACTACATCCCTGGTGGAGCCATCCCTGCAGACGAGTTTGAAATCGAAAGTGCTGGGGGCGGATTCGGAATCGATCTGTCGCATCAGGTGATAGCGCTTCAGTCTGGGCTGATCATCGCCGGCCACAAATTCTATCCAGCTCTTCTTCCCCTCAATTTCCTCTTTTGAATAGCCGGATAGAACCTCGAAGCCGGTGTTGATTGCTGCTATCGTAGTGTCCTGATTAATTAACATGGCGGCAGTGGGAGCGATGTCGAACGGCATTGCAGGTTGTGCCGATTTTTCGCGTACTGAGGTTGCAGGCTGTGTCTCCGGTGCCACGTCTACAAATGGGTGTTCTTCCTGCGCGTCATCCACCCTGAAGCTGAGAATCAGGCAGGTCGGCGTTCCCAGTTCGTTATCTATCCAGGCGATCCTCATACGGCAGGGCAGTTCAGAGCCATCCTTTCGCTGCAGAGTAATTTCTATCTCTTTCTGCTGTTTATTGCTGACACAGTCCATGATGCTGGCCTGGATATCTCGAGGCTGCGAGTGAGGTATAAGACTCGCAAGGCTGTTCCCCAGCAAGTCCTCCTTTTTGCATCCAAGCATGAGCAGCAGCTTTCCTGATGTGTGTGTGATATGGCAGTCAAGGTCTGTTATGGCGACAGGCTCCAGCGAAAGATCGACCACCTGGCGATAAAGGCGTTCCTCTTCTTTTAAACCTTCCTCAATTCTTTTCTGCTCGGTTATATCCTGGAAGTGGACGATGAAATATGACGGACCAGCCTCGTTATCTCCGATAAGTGATATGCTCATGGCCACCCAAATAATTCGTCCGTCTCTGGCAATCAGCTGCCGCTGCACCGGTAATTCGGGTTTATCCAGTGAAAGGAAAAGCGACATGATATCGCCGCTGGCTTCCCGCTCTTTAGCCGGCAACATATCATCATAACGGCTCTCAAGTATCTCTCTTTCCTCGTAACCAACCATGTCGCAGAAGGACTTATTGACCTTGAGGAAGATATTTTCCATGCTGATGATGGTGAGGCCGGTGGAGAGATCCTCGAAGGCCAATTGGAAGCGTCTTTCAGCCTCGCGCCAGGCTTTTTCTACCGAGTGGTGTTCCGTTATATCCAGCCAGTGGCCCAGCGTCAGCCAGTTGCCGCCATATTTGAAATAAGTAATCTTTTCGGCGATCCACCGCTGCTTGCCTTCTCGAGTGGTGATCTTAAACTCGTGGCTGGTGCCCTCGTCTTCTTCGAAGAAAGAGGCTATGTTCTGCTTTGGTTTCTGCCGATAGCGCGGATTGATCAGGCGCTGGTAGTCCTTGCCGGATAGCTCGTCCTGGCTGTAGCCGGTAATATGGCGGAACTCGATATTGGTGTAAATAAATTTACCATCGCGCGTGATATAAATGCCTGCAGGAGAGTTCCTGAAAAGGGCGGTACATAATTCTGCCGCCGCCTCCGGCAATATTCTCAGGACATCTGTCCTGTCGGAAATCACGTCCATAAAATTGCTCCGGGTTACCTGCATCCGCCCTCCTGTGATCCCTTGCCCGTAATCGATACAGGGAATAACCAGACTTTACCCGACTATTTTACATTGATTGCCTCAATCAGTAAAAAATTACATCTGATAAGCATGGTTAGGAAATGCTATAATGATGACATCCACATGCAGAAACTGGCAATGAGTTTGCCCGGGAGTTTATTATGAGAACAGCTTTCCTGACTCTGGTTATCATAGCGGCATTGGCCCTGTGTATGAGCCCGGCCTGTGTTTCACAGCAGGCATTGCCGGCGGAGATACCCATCGGCTGTGTTTTATCTCTCACCAGCACACCAACTGCTGGCCCCAACCTGGTTAAGGCCGCCCAGCTTGCAGTGGATGAGATCAATGAGCGAGGAGGCCTGGATGGCAAAAAGCTCCGCCTTGTCATAGAGGACCAGGGGCCTTCTGCGGCTACCGCGCTATACGCGATTCATAAGCTGGTTGAAGAACAAAATGTTCAGGTTATAGTAGGCTGCGACAACAGCGAAGCTGTTATGACGGCAGGCCCATATCTGGAGAGCAAAGGGGTGTTGCTCATATCTCCATCAGCAACGTCAAGCGCCCTCTCCGGTTACAGCTGGTCTAAGTGGACTTACAGAACCTGCCCCAGCGATTCTTTGCAGGGGGGTGTTGTTTCCATGCTCATTAAAGATAGGGGCTATAAAAAGGTTGCCATACTTGTCCAGGATACGGTTTATGGCAAAGGGATTGAGACTATGGCCCGAGATTATTTAAAGGGCGATGCGGAGATCGTGGCATCCCTGGCTTATGACCCTGCCAAGCTAAGCTATCTGTCAGAGCTTAATACAATTAAGGAAGCCGGGCCGGATTGCGTGCTGCACGTTGGGCTGTACGCCGATGGATCTGTTGTCTATGCGCAGGCGCTCAAGACCGGCTTAGATAATCTACCCTGGATAACGGTGAACGGTTCTTACGACATGCCACTGGATAAGTATCTCGATGCCGCCAAGTTTATGGAAAAGGCTGTGACGGGAACTGTGCCGGTGCCGGACAAGGGGTCCGTTGTTTACAAAGCTTTCGCCTACAACTTTAATAATGCTTATCAGTTCGCCCCCACAGTTTATTGTGATAACACCTATGACAGTATCAAACTGATCGCATTAGCCCTGCAAAAGGCTAATACCTATAACGGGGGCGCGATCCGGGATGCCCTGCTGGCTGTCGGTAATAATTATGTCGGGGCCAGCGGTTCCATCACTTTCAGTCCATCCGGCGAACGAATTGCGGGAAGCTATGGCATCTGGAAGGTCGTGATGAAGGGAACCCAGTACCAATATACCATTACAGATGACATAATCAGCCTGGTCAAACCTGAATAAGACAGATGATGCCGGATGGGATCAGCATAGCCGCATTGAGCGGCTTACGTATTTCTTTTGGTGCGTGTATATCTTGGTGGTGGCCAATACCTTCCAGTATCAGTGCGGCGCGCTGTCAGATGAGAAATGGGGATAGTCCTGGGTTATGACGAATTTTGCCCACTTTCCTATGTGGCCGTATTGTAAGTGGCATTTCTGGCAGAGTATGACACAGTTATGTAGCGAAGTATCGCCGCCCAGCTCGGACGGTTTCTTAAGGTGCGCGTAGCCGGAATCGACTTCTATCGCACTGCCGCAGTACGCACAAACCCTTTTCTGCCGTATGAAGGCCTTGTCTTTAATGTCCTGAGCGAATTCCTTGGGGCTCATTTTTCAAGTTTACCTTAAACTGACTGCAATTCTAAATCAATGTAATTTAAGCATAACCGGTAACCTATTTCAATCCGGCCGGTCGATCTCGCTTTTCACAGCCCGGATAATAGCAGGTAATTTCGCCTCTATAACGGGTGAAAGGCGAAGGCCGTGAGATATATCGGCGGGCTCGATGCCGATCACGGTTACCTGCGGAGGCTGCTGTCCGAGTTGTCTCATTAGTTTCAGGCTGTCGAGTATGCCCATCCCGTGCAAAGAGGTTGTTGTCCCGTCAGCTATATTTTCTTCGCGCAGTTCAAGGTGGTAAATATAGCCGGGGTGCCCGCCGCCCCGTAGCGCGTCCACAATAATTAGCCTGCCAACATCGTCGTCTAATAGAGAGATAAGGTCCGGACTGGTACCTCCGTCGATAAGGCGAATGCCGCTGTATTTACCTTGTCCCTGCATCTCCATAACGGCGCGTACGCCGATGCCGTCATCGCGGCAGAGCAGATTGCCGATGCCAAGTACCATAATGCCAGGCTTCTTCATGTATTGCTCAACATATGCGCGGCAGTATCTCCCCGACCGGCATATCGACGATGCGCGATGAACCTATGCTGGTTTTCATTACCACCCTGCCCCTGTGCTCGGTCGTCACTTCGCCGATGACCACTGCCTGCCGGGCGTATTTGTTCTTCTTCATGGCTGACAGGACTTTGCCGGAATCAACTTCAGTCACCGTGGCAACCAGCTTGCCCTCGTTGGCTATATAGAGGGGATCGAGTCCCAGCAATTCGCACGCTCCACGTACACCATCGCAAACCGGGATTTTATCCTCTTCTATGGTAATGCCGACATCTGACTGTTTGGCGAATTCGTTGAGGGTGGAGGCCAGCCCTCCCCGGGTGGGATCGCGGAGGCTATGTATATTTTTACTGACTGAAAGCATTACCGATACCAGATGGTTCAGGGGGGCACAGTCGCTGGTCACCGGAAGGGAAAGATGCAGACCCTCGCGCTGGCTCATCACCGCCATCCCGTGTTCACCGATGCCCCCGCTCAGGATTATTTTGTCGCCCGGCCTGGCGTTGGAGCCGGATATATCTGTGCCATATTCTATCAGACCGATGCCTGATGTATTGATGAACAGGCGGTCTGCCTTGCCGTGATCCACAACTTTAGTGTCGCCTGTAACTATCTGGACACCTGCTTCCACAGCGGTATCCTTCACTGATGCCATAACTTGCCGCAGGTCATCGATATCCAGCCCCTCTTCTATTATCAGAGCCAGGCTTATATAGAGAGGCCTTGCTCCGCTCATGGATAAATCATTGACCGTGCCGCAGACAGCCAGTCTGCCGATATGCCCACCTGGAAAGAAAATAGGATTGACCACATAGCTGTCGGTGGTGAATGCCAGTTTGCCTGACATGTTCAGCACGGCTGAATCGTCCATACGTGCGAGCACTGGATTCATAATAGATGGCGCCAGCACTTTGGAGATGAGATCGTGGCTCAACCGGCTGCCGCTGCCGTGGGCCAATAAAATCTTTTCACCCATCGTGTGCTCCGTACTGATAATAGGCAGCGCAGCTTCCCTCCGAAGAGACCATACACGGTCCCACTGGATTTTCCGGTGTGCATGCTTTGCCGAATAGCCCGCAGTCCACCGGCCTTATGACTCCTCGCAGTATCTCCCCGCAACGGCAGCCGGCGTGCTCTCTAACAGGGGGCAACTCGACCTCGAACCTCCGGGCTGCGTCGTAACGATTGTATTTGTTTTTCAGACTCAATCCGCTTTTAGAGATATCTCCTATCCCTCGCCAGCAGGCATCCGTGGTATCGAAAACGTCATTCATTAAATCCTGCGCTCTGATATTGCCCTCCGGCCTGACTCCGCGGGTATAAGCAATATCGACGCGTGCAATCCCATCTTCGATCTGCTGAACCAGCATCTCGACTGCCTGTAAAATATCTACAGGCTCAAAGCCTGCAACGACGCAGGCTACACCATAATCCCTGGCATAGGCTTGATAAGGCTTCGTGCCTATAATCGTGCTGACGTGGCCGGGGCAGATGATGCCGTTCAGGTGGGTCTCGCCCAGCTCGAGCAGGGCCCGCATGGCGGGAGGAGTCATTTTGAGATGGCAGAGGATATAGAAGTTGTCGATCTTCTCCCTTTCCGCCTGCAGAACAGCGGAGGCCACGGTGGGCGCGGTTGTCTCAAAACCTACACCCAGGAAGACTACCAGCCTGTCAGGATTGACACGGGCTGCCTGTAATGCGTCCTGGGTGGAATATACAATACGGATATCTCCGCCTGCTGCGCGGGCCTGCTGCAGGCTTGAATAGCTGCCCGGCACTTTGAGCATATCGCCGAAAGTCGTGATGATCAGACCGGGGACTTGGGAGAGTGCGATGGCCCGATCGATATCGCGGTTGGCTGTAACACACACGGGGCATCCGGGACCGGAGAGCATCTCGATATGCGGGGGCAGTAGCTGCCTGATACCGTTTCGCATTATGGCTACGGTGTGCCCACCGCAGAACTCCATAAGACGTGCCGGCCTGGTGGAGATCTGTGCAATTTTATCGGCCAGCCTGCGGGACAGACCCGGATCACGGAATTCGTCGATGAATTTCATCAGGCCACAATTCTACTTGAATAAAATGGATACGTACAAACCAGTTTTCACTCGGACGATCCGCCTG
The DNA here is from genome assembly GCA_028715025.1 of Dehalococcoidia bacterium. GTDB lineage: Bacteria > Chloroflexota > Dehalococcoidia > GIF9 > UBA5629 > CAIMUM01. Next base: position 8,511 of record JAQTLG010000024.1, read on the forward strand.
CTATTGTGAGGTATCCAGCTCAGCGCCAGTCGGCTAATCCTGTATCACTACACTCGCTACGCGTTATACGTGTTTGATTGCTGCCGTCGGCGTTCATTATATAGATCTCCCCGTTATCGTTGATGCAATCACGTTTGGAATAAAACACGATCTTGCTGCCGTCCGGAGACCACGCTGGATACTTGTTATCGGTCAGGCCGGACGTGAGGCGGGTGCGTCCGCTGCCGTCCGGATACATGACGTAAACCTCGAAGTTGCCGTTTTCGTTGGATTGGAAGGCAATTCGGTTTCCGTCAGGCGACCATGCCGGGTATGTGTCGACCTGGGGTTTGTCGGTGACCCTTGTCTGGTTGGTACCATCGGAACGCATAATATATATCTCTGCATTGCCGTCACGGTCGCTCTGGAAGGCAATTCGGTTTCCGTCAGGCGACCAGCAGGGGGCGGCGTCATTAAAAGAATTGTTGGTCAGTCATACCTGGTTGCTGCCATCGGCATTCATAACATATATCTGATCATTGCCGTCACGGTTGGATGAAAAGACGATTTTTTGGCTGTCGGGTGACCATGCCGGAAAGGCATCATCGGCATCGGTATTGGTAAGGCGTATCTGGTTGCTTCCATCCGCATCGATGGAATAAATGTGCCAGTAGCCGTCCATGTCTGTGAAAAAGACTATATTTTTACCGTCGGGCGACCAGCGTGGGAACCGTTCCCCTCCAGTCTTATTATTTGTCAGCCTTTGCCAGTTGCTGCCGTCTTCATTGGATGTGTACATCTGCGGCCCCTCGTCATCGTTGGTGCCCGATATAAATACCAGCTTATGCAGGGTGACCGGGGTGCCGGCAGCCTGTGGTTTAACCTCCGGCAACACGGCTTCAGACGTGACATTGTCGGTTTCCGGGGTCGCGATGGTGGTCTGTTTGGGTATATTTGAGGGAGTCTGGTCAGGCACTGCTGCCGGCTCTGTGGAGCAGGCCGTGCCGACCGTGCTGAAGATTACAATGATCAAAGCTGAGGCTGCTAATAATCTGTTGAGTTTCATCGGATTCCCTCCTCACGAAATAAGAGCTGTCTGTTCCGGGCTCGAGTTATGCTGGTTTACTGAAAGGCGGCGCTGCCGTCCGCGGCAACCATGCGCTCGAGAATATCCAGCGTTTCCTTTGCTTCAGCCTCGTCAAGCACATTAATGGCATATCCCGTGTGAAGCAGGACGTAGTCACCTATGCGCGCCTCCGGCGTGAGAGCGATGCTGACCTTTCGGCTGACGCCTCCGATATCGACATCGGCCTGGTCACCTTCGATGCGGGTTATCTTGACCGGAACAGCGAGGCACATTTGGTAAAAGTATAACCCAAGGCCATGGGGCTAACAAATCCGACTTGCCAGCAGCGCTGCAAAAACCGGATAATATCCGGTTTGAATATCAGACTATTAAAGGAGGAAACATGACCGGAGCACTGTCAGGAGTCCGTGTGGTGGACTTCAGCCGCATGTATGCGGGCCCATATTGTTCTATGATCCTGAGGGAGTTGGGTGCGGAGGTCATAAAGATAGAGTTTAGGGAGAGCGGTGATGCATGCAGGACCATCCCGCCCATAACGGAAGGTGGGGAGGGGTATATATTTTCAATCCTTAATCGTGGCAAAAAGAGCATAACGCTGGAAATGAGGGATAAAGAAGGGCAGGAGATAGCGCGGGAGTTGATTAGGAAAGGCGATATATTGCTCGAGAACTTCACGCCCGGAGTAATGGACAGGCTGAACCTGGGCTGGGATAATGTCAGCAAGCTGAATCCGAGGCTGATCTATGCGTCGCTTTCCGGCTTCGGGCAGACGGGCCCCAACGCAGGCAGGGCAGCCTACGACACGGTTGCACAGGCTATGGGTGGTCTGATGAGCGTGACAGGGTTCCCCGAGAACCCGCCCACCAAGTGCGGCCCTCCTGTAGCTGACCTCTGTGGCGGCACCTATACGGTCATAGCCATTCTGGCAGCCCTTCAACATCGCAATTCCAGCGGCCAGGGCCAACGGGTAGACGTATCGCTGCAGGATTGTATATGGCTTATGACAGCAGTGGAGACCATTGCGCCCTTTGTGCTGAGCGGTCATTCGGCGGGAAGGATAGGCAATATGCATCCCAGTATAGTGCCGTGGAATAATTACCACGCGAAAGATGGCTATATTGTTCTTTGTGTGGTGACTATAGGCCAGTGGCAAAAATTGGCTGAGGTTATGGGCAGGCCCGAACTGATCGAAGACCCTGACACCCTGCCTCTGGCCTCGCGGGTAAAGCGCAGAGAGGAACTGGACAGCATTGTGGCTGATTGGGTTAAGGGCAGGACCGTGGCTGATATCCAGAGAATCATGGATGAAGCGTCATTGCCATGCGCGCCTGTCATGGACACCGAAAAACTTATCAGCGATCCGCACATACGCAGCCGCCAGATGGTGGTTGACGTGGAGCAGATGATTTCGGGGCCGCTCAAGATGCCCGGCAGTGTTTTCAAGCTGTCAGTTACACCAGGTGATCCTTCGGCGCCGGCGCCGTTCCTGGGCGAACACAACAGTGAGATATATGGCGGTTTGCTCGGCTTAAGCGAGGCGAAGATCGAGGAGCTGACAGGAAAAGAGATCATATAATTTCTTGTAGCTATTTCTCTATACCGGTGATCCTGACCTCTCGCTCGGCCGATGTCAGTTGGACTGACGAGCCATCAGTGATCTGCCGGCTATAATAGCCTGCCCGAGCGAGATGCCCCCGTCATTGGCAGGCACGTTCCTGTGCGTGAGTATTTGAAACCCGCTGTGCCTGAGTAAAGCGGTTACCTTGCTGAGCAGCAGGCGGTTTTGGAAGCAACCCCCGCTTAGCGCAACAGTGCTTAGCCCGGACTGAGCTTT
>JAQTLG010000025.1 GCA_028715025.1 Dehalococcoidia bacterium
GAGCGGACCGATCTCAGCTATGGGGACTCTCATGCCCATCGCCCCGCGAGTCACGTCGGTCCAGTGGTTGCGTATCCATATGATGATGAATTGGGCGGCAATGGTGGTGATGGCCAGGTAGAATCCTTTAACCCTCAGCGACGGCATTCCGAACAGCAGGCCGACCAGGCCGGCCGATAGGCCGGAGAGGAGCAATGATGCCAGGAAGGGAAGTCCCAGGGTGTTGCTCAATATGGCCGTGGTGTAGGCCCCTATCGCCATAAAACCTGCATGTCCGATAGAAAGCTGCCCGCAGTAGCCCATCAGTATATTCAGGCCGACTATGGAGACGATGGTGATGCCCATCAGGTTCATTACCTCCAGGCCGGACCTCGGAAGGTAAAACGGCATGGTGGATAGCAGTACCAGGAAGAGGATGAACAGCACCCACTGTGTCTTTGTGCGTATGATGGCAGTATCCGTACCATACGAGTAATTGCGTATACCGCAGGGCAGACTCATCGGCTATATCCTCTCAATTCTCTCTTCGCCGAAGAGGCCGTAGGGCCTGATCAGCATGACGATGATGATTATGACGAACGGTATCAGCTCCTTGATGCCGGGGCCCAGCAACGGCGTTAGATAGCCTGCGCCCACATTTTCACACAGCCCGATGATGGGTCCGGCCACCATGCAGCCGATGAACGAGTCAAGGCCTCCCAGTATTACCACTGAGAAGGACTTGAAACCGGTCTCGACCAGGGCGTTGGTTATGCCGCCGATGCTCGATATCAGTATCCCGCCGATAGCCGCCACCACACAGGCAAAGATCCATGACATGGAGAAGATGCTGGTGATCGGCACGGCGCATGCCTGCACGGCCAGCTGGTCGTCCGCGCTGGCCCGCATGGCGATTCCCATCTTGTGGTACTTGAAGAATAGCGAGAGCAAGATGAACAGGACGATGGAGATACCCGCCGCCCACAGGTATTCCTGTGAGATGACGGCGGTGCCGATGGTCACCGGCTCCTGCGGGAAGAGGAGCGGCAGCCTGGCGATACTGATCGGCCAGGCCATAGTTACGATGCCCTCCAGGAAGTAGCCGATGCCCAGCGTGACCGCGATGAGGGATAGTATCGGTTGCCCTATCATAGGGCGCAGTGTAAACCGCTCGATCATCCAGCCCAGAAATATGGCAAACAATATGGTCAGTATCATGCCTGCCCATATAGGCAGCTTGAAGTCCACCAGCGTGCTGTAGGCAAACCATGACGAGATGAGTACCAGTTGACCCAGCGCCAGGTTGGCCACCCGACTCGATTTCCAGATGAGCGCGAAACCAAGCGCGATCAGCGCATAAATCATGCCCACCGCCAGGCCGGTCAGGGTGTATTGCAGCAATTGATCCATATCAGATGTCCCAGATCCTTATCAAAGTGGATACGTTTCCCTTCCTTCCGTCCCGGTAGGTTACCGAGGCGTCGACCTTGAGCGAATTTTCATCGCCGTAAATGGCATCTATGACAGGTTTATAACGCATCTCCATGAACTCACGTCTGAGCTTGCGCGTCCTGGTCAACTCGGATTCATCGGGATCGAACTCCTTGTGTAACAGCATATATCTTTTTACCCTGGAAAGCTCCGGTAGGTAGCTGTTGACTCTCAGGAGATCCTTCCTGATCAGGTCAGCCACCTCCTGCTTCTGAGAAAGGTCAACGAAGGTGGTATAGGTTATGCCGTTGCGCTCGGCCCATTTGCCCACCATGGCGAAGTCGATATTGATCATGGTTGCGACAAAGGACTTATCTTTTCCGCCGATCACCATAGCGTCCTTAATATAAGGGCTGAAGCGCAGCCTGCCCTCTATATATTGCGGGGCGTACCTCGCGCCGCTGACCAGGCTGCCCATATGCTCCAGCCTGTCCAGGAATATCAGGTGACCTTTATCGCTGATATTCACCGCGTCGCCGGTATGTACCCAGCCGTCCTTCTTTATATGGGCCGTCTTTTCCGGCTCGCCCAGGTAGGCCGTGAAAGTGCAATCGCTTCTGACCAGCAGTTCACCCTCGCCGGATACTCTGACCTCGACGCCCAGAGCCGGCCGTCCCACGCTCTGAAAATCGATATCTCCCCTGGTATGTGAGGAGATGAAGCCGGCTTCCGTGCTGGCGTAGGTCTGCCTCAGTTCGATACCCAGGGCATGGATAAGCTTGAAGGTATCGAGGCTGAGCACCGAGCTGCCGGTTACAGCGAATCTCTCGTTGCTCAGCCCCAGGCGGTCCTTGAGCGGTCTGAGCAGCAGCAGATGGGCCAGCCGGTAGAGTGCTCTCCAGAAGAATACCGGTTTCACATCATCGAATTTTAACTCGGCTATCTTATATCCCACCGGCATCATCAGGTGGTAGAAGAACCTCTTAATAGGATGTGCGTCGGTTATCTTAACCTGTATCTCACTGACAAGGCTTTCCCACTGTCTGGGACCGTATATAGCAAAATCGGGGCCTACCTCGCGCGTGTCCTCGGCGATGGTGTCAGGCTCCTCAGCGAAATTAAGTCTTGCCCCGGTCAGAAGGTGTGGAATGGTGGCAAAGTAGCTGTCGCCCACCCAGGCGGCCGGGAAATTAGACACGAGGTCGTCACTACTGTCCAGCGGATAGACACTGACAAATCCCCGTGCCGTATTAACCAGTGCTCCGTGAGTCAGAATGGCGCCTTTGGGCAAACCTGTGGTGCCGGACGTGTAATAGATGAAGGCTGTTTCATCAGGACGACCCGCCGATATGTTCTGTTCAAATAGGCCGCGTGTTGTCTCCTCACAGGCAGTTCCCATCTTCAGCACGGCGTCAAAGCTGAGCAGGCGGGGATCATCGTAATTGCCCAGCCCCTTGGGATCCCAGTATATGATCTTCTGCAGGGAGGGGAGATCGTCGCATATCTCCAGGAATTTGTCGGTCTGCTCCTGGTCGTTGACCAGGGCAAACCTGGCGCCGGAGTGATTGGCGATATATTTGAGCTCCGAGGGGATCGAATCCACGTAAGCGCCTGTGGCTATGCCGCCTGCAGCCTGTGCCGCGAACTCTCCCCAGAACCACTCAGGCTCATTGTCGCCGATGATGCAGACAACGTCGCCTTTTCTCAAGCCAAGGCTGACCAAGCCCAGAGAAAAGTATTTGACCTGGTTATAATAGTCCGTCCAGGTATAACGATGCCATATGCCGCGTCTTTTTACGCACATGGCGGTCTGCCCGCTCCACTTTTGGTGGTTGGCTTTGATTAGCTGTGGAATTGTATATGTTTCGATCATGTGATCATAAGGGGGGCGGTGGTCTATCGACTGGGACCGCCCAAATTAGAAGAGTCTAAACAGCCCGGCAGCCTTTTTAAAGCCGTCGAGGGCGCCTTCGAGGGTGCTGTGATTGACGCAGTATGAGATTCTGAAAAAGCCGGGGCTTCCAAAGCCCCTGCCTGGTACTGTCATAACATTCACTTTCTGCAACTCACGTACAAATTCCACATCGTTCTCGATAGGCGTCCGGGGGAACATGTAGAACGCCCCCTGGGGCTTGACCACCCGGTAGCCCATTCCGGTCAGGCTATTATACAGGAAATCTCGTTTTTCCTGGTACTCCGGTATTGATACGGTTACGTGCTGAAGGTGCCGGACTATGTTCTGCATCAACGCCGGGGCGTTGACGAATCCGAGTATACGGTTGCAGAAGATCAATCCGTCAATGATCTCCTCACGGTTTTCAAGGGCCGGGTGGACGGCGATGTAGCCGATCCTTTCTCCCGGCAGGGCCAGGTCCTTGGAATGAGAGGTGGCTATCATGCTCCTGTGATATGTCTGCAGAATGGGCACGTACTTCAGACCGTCATACATCAGGCTGCTGTAAGCTTCATCACTTATAAGATAGATGGCGGTTTTCAACGCTTTCTCTCTGTGCTCCAGAACGCGGCCCAATTGTTTAACGAACGCCTCGCTGTAGACGACTCCCGTCGGGTTGTTGGGAGAGTTGATAATAACCGCCCTGGTTCTCGCATTAATCTTACGCTCGAGTTGTTCGAGATCGGGAAGGAATTTATCATCGGTGGGGAGAACGACCGTCACCCCACCATGGTTGTCGATATAATTATCATATTCCATGAAATAGGGTGCGAATACAATCACTTCATCGCCCGGGTTCAACAGTGTCTTGAGTATCACGTTGATTGCGCCGGCTGCGCCCACGGTCATGATGATATCATGGAAGGCGACTTCCATATTGTTCTCATGGGAAACCTGTTTGGCCACCGACCTCCTGGTCTCCTCGTATCCGGCGTTCTCCATATAGCGGTGCATGCCGGCCATTGGATCCTCGCTCAGCTTCCTCAGTATATGCTTGAATTCGGCGGGGGGCTCGATAATGGGATTGCCCAGTGAAAGGTCGAATACGTTGTGCTCGCCGTGCTTCTTCTTCAGTACGGCAGCTTCTTCGAACATGCGCCGCACCCAGGATCCTGCTGCCATGCGTGTGCGGACATTATCAGATATTGACACCGGCTGCTGCCCCCCTTCCCGCTTCGAAAGCGCGTTTATTCAAATCCAGGATTTTGGACGGCAAATGCCGTGCGATGCCCTTCTGCCACTGCTCATCCGTGATCTTCAGCGGCAGAAAGCGGGATAAATATCCCAGCATGAAAATATTCAATGTGCGGACATCACCCAGGGCTGCTGCCTGCTGTGTGCCGTTGATAAGGTATGCGGCTTTTGTTACACGGCGGAACGAACCCAGTATGGCTTCGTCCTCGGGGTATACCTGCGTGCCAAGCGATATTGAGAGTGGGGGAATGGCCAGGTTATTGATAATCACGGTTCCACCCGGCCTTAAATAGTGGACCCACCTGGCGGCCTCCAGCTTCTCGAAGGCTAAAAGAATATCGGCTTCGGAGGTATTTATCAGAGGAGACCAGACCTTTTGTCCGATGCGCAGATGGCTGGTCACACTCCCTCCCCGTTGCGCCATGCCCAGCGTGTCGGTCTTCTTCACATCCATGCCGATGTCCAGTGCGACGTCGCCCAGTATGTCGCTGGCGAGTATGATACCCTGGCCGCCAACGCCTACCATCAGCACGTCCTGTTTGCCCTGGCTCTTCATTATGCCGCCTTGCCCTCCGTGCCTATGGCTTTTTTCGGACAGATCTGCTGGCAGATGCCGCAGGCGTCTCCCATACAGGTACCGGCTTCGATATATACCCTGCCGTCTTTTTTCTGGATGGCCTGGCAGCCGATCATCAGGCATACACCGCAGTCATTACATGCATCCTGATCAACGCGGCGCTTGTTCTTGCGTACCTTATTTGTAACCGCGCACCTGCCCCGAACAATGACCACGGATAACTGCTCGCTGTCGAGCGCCGACCTGATAGCGGATCTGACCGATTTGATATCGAAGGAATCCACGACCTGTAGATTCTTCACTCCGGCGCCCTCGACAATCTTGACGATATCGACTTTCTGTGTGGATACGCCCTGTGCCGACTTGCCCGAGCCGGGATGATCCTGGTGGCCGGTCATGGCGGTGGTGCCGTTATCGAGTATGATCACGGTGATTTTGGCATCGTTATAGACGGCGTCTATGATCCCCGTGATGCCCGAGTGCATGAAGGTGGAATCGCCGATAACGGCGGCCACTTTGCTTCTGACGCCCGCCTTAACCAAGCCGATGGCCTGGCCTATGCTGGCCCCCATGCAGGCTGTGGTGTCCATGGCGCGCAGTGGAGGATAGGTGGCAAGCGTGTAGCAGCCGATGTCGCCGGTAATGATCAGGCCGGATTCCTTCTCGGACCTACCTCTGGCATCAAGCACCTTGCCCCTTTTTCCAATTGTGCTCAGCACGAAAAAAGCGCCGGTATGCGGGCAGCCGGCACATAGCAAGGGCGGTCGTCCCGGCAGGTTTCCGGTGGCCACCACTTCAACTGCCGCATCGGCCGGGGGAATGATCTCCGCCTTAACGGCCGCATGGCGTACGGCGCCGGTGTTCAGTTCACCATGGCGGGGGATATGTTGTTTTCCTTCAATCTTAATCCCCATAGCCTTGATATTTTCTTCCAGAAAGGGGTCAAGCTCCTCGACAACGAACAGTTTGTTAACCTTGTCAGCAAAGCGTTTAATCAGTTTGGGAGGCAGAGGGTAAATCAATCCGAGTTTTAGGAATGAAGCGCCGGGGAAGGCTTCCCTGGCATATTCATAGCCTACGCCGCTCGAAACGATGCCCGTACGGCTGTCTCCCTCAATAATAATGTTGAGTGGAGTTTTCTCGGCCAGCGCAGTGAGCTCTTCCATACGGCTGTGCATATGTGGCACCCTCAAACGGGCGTGTCCGGGCAGCATCACATATTTTTCAACGTGGTGATGAAAAAACTTACTTCTCTCCGCCCTTAACACGTCCATATCCACCTCGACAACGGATTTGGAATGCGCAACCCTGGTGGTTATCCTGAAAAGGACGGGGGTATCGTACTTTTCGCTTATCTGATACGCCGCGGCCATGAAATCGTATGCTTCCTGGCTGTCTGCGGGCTCGATCATGGGCACCCTTCCCAACCGGGCAAAGTGCCGGTTGTCCTGTTCACCCTGGGAGCTGTGTATGCCGGGATCATCTGCCGATACCACCACCAGACCGCCGTGCACGCCTGTTGTCGCCGCTGCCATGAAGGGATCGGCTGCCACATTCAACCCCACGTGTTTCATGGAGACCAGTGTCCTCACGCCTGCGTAGGAGGCGCCCAGCCCCACCTCCATGGCTACCTTCTCATTGGTGGACCATTCGGCATAAAGGTCCTTGAACGCTGCCATGTTCTCCAGGATCTCCGTGCTGGGCGTCCCCGGATAAGCGGTTGCCACCCTCACCCCGGCGTGGTATGCGCCCAGGGCGATAGCCTCGTTGCCCGAGAGTAATTTGCGGCTCTTGCTCATGGTGTATGCGGATAAATTTTAATTTGAAGCCTAATTATAATAGTGCAGGGCAGCTAAGTTCAAACTTGTCTGAAGCACTAAAACACCTGCGGCTTTTTCTTGAGCGTCTCGATCAGCTTATCGAGGGGTATAGCCGCCAGTGTCAGACTCTGCAAACCTCCCGCCGAAAGATGGATGGCCAACTCGGCCGCCTTTTCATTGGTGGGCGCATCGATAATATGCACAAAATCATACTGTCCCAGCAAAGCGTACTGGGCCAGTATTTTTACGCCCATATATTCGACTTCCTTATTCAGTTCCTTCAGCTTCTCCGGGTACTCCTCGATCGCCTTTCTGCCGTCACCGGTCAGGGTTGAGAGCATCAAATATATGGCCATAACTACCTCCAAGCAAATAATTGAGCGGTTGCCTGCCTGATACGGGAGATTTTACATAGCACTATCAGGGCACACCCATTTTATCATTTAACGCTTTGATAGATGTAATTAAGTACTCAAGGCAATAGACATTGACCGCCTCTCACACCGGGACTTGACAGGTTTGCAGCTATTCATAGTAATATAATATACTGTTTGAGACCCGCCGTCGTGGCAGGCGATAAACAAATATAAACTTATATGCACGCTAACAAATATATCTACCGATAGTGGCTCTGGATAAGCTGCCGGATCTTCCCGGCGGCGCTGGAGTCACGAATTCACCCCGGCTGATCCCTAAAATCACGGTTGTCCCCGCATTATTATTCTTAGTGGAGGTATATCTATGAAAAGGACGGCGTTAATACAGGTATTGATGGCATCGCTGCTGGTTATAGTTCTGGCAGCATCCTGCGGCCCGGCGCCCACGGCGCCTTCGGAGAACACTTCGGCCGCACCGGCAGTCACCGACAACAAAACATACGAATTTACCTACAGCGTTTTCTTCCCACCGGTGCACAAGAACGCCATTCTGGCACAGAAATTCGCCGATGAGGTCAACGCCCGCACCAACGGCAGGGTCAAGATCACGGTATTCACGGGCGGCACCCTGACCAAGGCGCCGCAGGTCTATGACGGTGTTGTCAACGGCCTTTCCGACATGGGCATGTCGGTTGTCTCATACACTATGGGACGTTTCCCTGCCGCCGAAATGGTGGAATTACCGCACGGTTATCTCAATGGATATGTAGCCACCAGGGTGGCCAACGATTTTTACAACGAGTTCAAGCCCAAGGAATTCGACGATGTTCATGTGCTGTATTTCCATGCACACGGTCCCAGCGTTATTTTTTCTGTTAAGAAGCCTGTCAGGCAGATCGAGGATCTGAAGGGTATGGTAATCAGGTCGACCGGCGTCGGCGCCAGCATCATCGAGGCGCTGGGCGGCAAAGGATACGGCGCGGCGCAGAATGAAGCCTATGAGCTCATGTCCAAGGGTACCATCGACGGCAGCTATACCCCCCGCGAGACGCTCGAGGGATGGAAACAGGCCGAGATAGTGAAATACGTTACGGAGTGCCCGGAAGTAGGCAGCACAGCCAACATGTTCGTGGTTATCAACAAGGATAAGTGGGACAGCCTTCCCCCAGACATCCAGCAGATTTTCACGGATGTAAGCAACGAATGGATCGAGAAGCATGCCAAGACCTGGACCTGGTATGACATCTCTGGACTGCAGTTCTTCAAGACCTTCGAGGGACGAGAGGTGATCGATCTGTCCCCTGAAGAGTCGGCCAAATGGGTGAGTGCCACGCAGTCGCTCAAAGACAAATATATTCAGGAAAGGGACGCCAAAGGCCTGCCCGCTGATCAGTATGAAAAATACCTGATGGAGAGGGCAGAGTACTGGGCTGGCAAAACCCCCACCGATCAGGAGTGCATAGACTTCGTTAATACCGAATTCGCACAATAAGGTAACTATAACTAACAGAGGATCGTACGGGTGGCAGGGCAGAATCATGCCTGCCACCCATACTGCTGTAAATTAAGATGTTCGACAAGTTTGAGAAGACAGTAACCAGCATTGCCGGTTGGCTAAACTGGGTGGCCTGCGCCAGCCTGTCGGTCATGGTCACCATGGTTCTGATTGACATCTGCGGGAACAAGTTCTTTAAGGTGCCGCTTATAGGCGGCATCGAGCTGGTCAGCCTGCTCAGCGTCGCGGCGATCTCGTTTGCCATCGCTCAGACGCAGGTCGCTCACGGGCACATCGAGGTCGAGATGCTGGTAAGAAAGCTGCCGCGCACAGCGCAGAAGGTCATCGCCGCTTTTGTACACTGTTTGGGCATCTGTCTTTTTGTCATCCTGGCCTGGCAGAGTTACACCTACGGGCTGGCGCTTCAATCCAGCGGTGAAGTATCCATGACCCTGCGCATACCTTATTATCCTTTCGTCTGGGGACTGGGGTTGTGCAGCCTGGTCGTTGTGCTGGTTCTAATTATGCAGATGATCAAAATGTTGAGGACTTCGTAATCACGTGGACAACATAACGCTCGGCATCGTCGGCGTTGTCGTCCTGATTATCATCTTTCTGCTGCGCATGCCCGTGGGTTTCGCCATGGCCTTCGTAGGCCTCATCGGATTCAGTATCGTTGTTACACCGGCTGCGGGCATGAATCTGGTTGCCCGCGATTTCTTCGACATTTTTTCATCGTATTCACTGACCGTTATACCCATGTTCACGTTGATGGGTTGCATAGCCTCCGAGTCGGGCATGAGCCGTCGCCTTTACGATGCCGGATACGTACTGTTCAGCAAGTTCCCGGGCGGGTTGGCTTTGGCCACCGTGATCGGCTGCGCCGGATTTGCCGCCATCAACGGCTCGACCAGCGCCACCGCCGCCGCCATGGGCAAGGTCTGCATTCCTGAAATGAAGCGCTATAAATACGACGACTCGATTGCCACCGGGATTGTAGCTGCGGCTGGCACCCTGGGCATCATGATACCGCCCAGCACCATCTTTATCGTATACGGCATACTCACCGAGCAGTCCATCGGGAAGCTGTTTATAGCCGGCGTGCTGCCGGGACTGCTTATCGCCGTACTGCTGATGGCTGCTGTGGCCATCATATGCACGCGCAACCCCCGTATGGCGCCCGCCGGGGAAGCGTCCACCTTCAAGGAGAAGATGGAGGCGCTGACCGGCATCATTGAGATGCTTTTTCTTTTCTGCTTCGTCATACTCGGGCTTTTCTTTGGCTGGTTCAGCCCCACGCAGGCGGGCGCTGCGGGCGTTGGTGGAGCCATTCTCATCGGATTAATAACCAGAACGCTTACCTGGGCTGGCTTTATCAATGCTCTCAAGGACAGTGTGCGCGTCACCTGCTTTGTCATGATAATCGTGGCAGGGGCCACCGTTTTCGGCCATTTTATCGCTATAACCACCATACCCATGATGCTCACTGATTGGGTCAGCGCTCTGCCGTTGCCGCCCGTAGCCATTATGGGTATCGTAATCATTATTTATATGATTGGCGGATGTTTCATGGATTCGCTGGCCCTTATCACGCTGACCATACCCATTTTCTACCCGGTGGTGCTGGCGATGGGTTTCGATCCAATCTGGTTTGGAGTAATTATAGTGCTGGTGACTGAGATAGGCGTGATCACGCCGCCTGTGGGATTGAACGTGTATGTCATCAAGGGCATCGCCCCCGATGTGCAGCTCGAGACCATCTTTAAAGGCATTGCACCCTTCCTGGCCGCCCTGGCTGTAGGTGCAATCATCCTGCTGGCGTTTCCACAGATTGCAACATTCCTGCCAAGTCTGGCAACATATTAGATACACTGCCCGTGTTATTGTGAGGTGATGAGTTGATGATTACGATACCCGAGATGCTGTCCAGAAATGCACGGATGTACCCGGACGACTGCGCGCTGGTTGAGCTTAAGCCCGGGCACAACTACCGGCGGGAAGTGACCTGGCGGCAGATGGATGACGAGGCCAACCGCGTCGCCAACGCGCTGATCGATATGGGCGTGAAGAAGGGCGACCGCATCATCCAGTGGATGATGAATTCCATAGACTGGTTGATATCATATTTTGGTATATTGAGGAGTGGGGCCTGGGTGGTTCCGTTAAATTTCAGGTTTACTACAGGCGACTTCCTCTATTGCGCGGAGATATCGGGGGCCAGGTTCATGATCGCAGGGGAGGAATTCATCGAAAGGATCGATGCTGCTAAAGAGCATCTCGGCGGAATAGAGGGAATCCTTGCCTTGGGGGGCAGCCTGCCGGGATACATGACCGGGTACCATGACTGGATTGGCAGACGGCCTACCTCACAGCCCCGCATAGACATAAGCC
>JAQTLG010000026.1 GCA_028715025.1 Dehalococcoidia bacterium
CTCTCCGGATAATACTTCTTTCACATCTGCTCCGGCCGAGAAAGCACGCCCGGCACCGGTAATAATCACCGCTCTAATCGAATCATCGGCAGCTATCTCATCCACAATCTGCTCGAGCTCGAGGGCCATTTGTAAATTGAAAGCGTTGAGATCGTCAGGCCGATTGAGTGTAATCAGGGCTACACCCTCTTCTTTTTCATAAGTCACTGCTTCGTATGGCATGTTAAGACCTCCCCGGATTTAATCGACCATTGAGTAGCCGCCGTTAACGCTGAGCACCTGGCCAGTAACCCAGGTGGACATGTCCGAAGCAAAGAAGGCTACGGCGTTGGCAATATCTGAAGGCACCCCTAATCTATCCCAGCCCCGCGCCAGAGGATACATACGGAACCAGTCTTTCAACTTCTCGTCGGCAATCTCCGTTATAGTCCCTTTCTGGGGCGTTGCACCAACGGAGACACAGTTGACATTTACTCGATAGCGAGCAACTTCCTTTGCCAGAGCTTTGGAGAAGCCGACGATACCCGCTTTAGCCGCGGAATATGTAGTCAGTCTTGGCTCGCCTACTCTGCCGGCATCAGATATGATATTCACTATTTTCCCGTATTTCTGCTGAATCATATAATTTATGACTGCTCTGGTGCAATTCAAAACTCCGAAGAGGTTAACGTCTATAGTGCCATCCCAGTGTTTTTTTTCGGTGGATGCAAAGGTGGCGCCAAGGCCTTCGATCATTTCAGAAAGAACTGCTTCGGGAAGCACTCCGGCGTTGTTTACCAGGATGTCCACTCTTCCGAATTGATCTACGGCCTTTTGGGCCATAGCTGTCACTTCAGACTCTTTTCGTACATCAGCCTGTATACCTATGGCCTCACGGCCCATTGCTGTAATCTCATCAACGACTGCTTTTGCACGGTCGGCGAAGTAATCATTAACAACAACCTTGGCGCCTTCCTGTGACAGGGTCAAGGCAATTTCCCGCCCTATGTGCCTGCCGGCGCCGGTAACGAGAACTACTTTATCCTTTAACAATAAGTCCATTTTACGTCTCCTTAAGGATTTGATAAGAAGTATGATTTGCGCTCTAATTAAACGAACCTGAATCAATGAATAACCTTTGTCTCCCGTAACTTGCTGATTTCGGAGGCGCTGAGTCCCATGTTTCTCAATATCTCATCGGTGTGTTGCCCCGTAGACGGGGGATAAGTTCTCAGAGATCCCGGCGTATCTGATAGTTTTATTGGAATCCCTACATGCTTTTCGCGTTTCTTACTAACGGGATTTTCCATTTCAACAATCATTTTGCGATGTATGTACTGTGGACATTCAGCGGCTTCATCAAGGTCGTTGACTTTTGCCACGGGAACATCGCATTGTGTCAATATATCGAACCATTCATCTCTCGTCTTCGTGCGAAAAACTTCTTCCAGCACCTTGCGTATCTCTTGACGTTTCTCCACATTACCTTGATCAAATATCAGCTCCTCGTGCCCCACAGCTTTACATAAACTGGTCCAGAACTGAGGAATAATGGCAGCTATGGATACGTATCCTCCCCCTTTGGTCTCATAGACGCCGTAATCGGCCTGCTTTTCAATATGAACAGTATCGCTGGTGATCGAGTTTTCGCGATCGAACCAGTGCATTGCAAAGGCCTGCGACATAATAGCAACTGCACCGTCCGCTATACCGATATCAATATATTGCCCCTTGCCTGTACGCTCTCTGGCGAGTAAAGCCATTGTAATACCCAGTGCCGCAAGGGAACCTCCACCGGCAATATCGCCTATAAAGTTGGATGGTATTACGGGGAATCCATTCTTGTCTTGTATTACGTCCAGGACTCCTGCTGTTGCTATATATGACAGATCGAATCCCGGGAGATTCACGTAAGGACCGTCCTGACCGAATCCGGATAGGGAGCAATAAACGATTCTGGGATTCATTTCTTTTATAGTATCGTAGTCTATTCCCATACCCTTTGTTACTTGAGGCCGATACCCTTCAAAAATCACATCTGCTCCCTTCGCCAGCTTATGGAATAGCTGTAATCCCTCCTTCGATTTTAAATTTAGCCCGATACTTTTCTTGTTGCGGTCAAGTCGTCTCGTTGCACGTAAACGATCCAATATAGGTTTAGGTATAAATTCCTCCGGGATATAACGTTCGACCTTTATTACCTCTGCCCCCATATCAGCTAATAACATTGTGCAAAACTGCCCCGGTATCACCATGGTCAAATCTAAAACCTTGACTCCTTCAAGCGCTAACAACGGATTACCTCCTTTAAAATTATTAATCATTTATAGCTGCCTTTGTACACCCGTATAGATTCAGCACGAAGACGGCCAGTCCTTAAATTAAGGTCGTTGTCGTTTCCACTAGTTACGAAAGATTAAAGCGGTATCTAGGCCACGATCCCTTTTTCAAGCATTTCTGCAATCTCTGCCGAGGTATAACCGGCCGACATCAGTATTTCTTTAGTATGCTGACCAAAAATAGGGGCAAGGCTTCTAACCTGGCCCGGCGTATCGGAAAGCTTGATAGCCATTCCCAGCTGTTTAATACTGCCCAGGGCAGGATCCTTAATCTCAATTACCATGTCACGGTGAAGTACCTGAGGATCACGCACAGCCTCATCAAAGGTATTAATCTTAGAGATTGGGACATCTTTTGCCGATAGAATGCTTACCCATTCGTCGCTTGTCTTAGTTAAAAAAATCTGTTCCAGGTTTGAAGCTATCTCCGCCCATTTGGCTCCCTCAGGTTTTTTATAAAAGTGGTCCGGCATACAATGAGACGTAATGTAGTCTTCCTTTCCCACGGCGCGACAGAGATTCTCCCAGAACCCCGGCTCTATGGCGCAAATTACAATATATGTGTCGTCCTTGGTTTTGTATGTCCTAGAATAGGGGTATGCATTGTGCAGGACAGTTTCGCCCCGTTTGGGCAAGATTCCGTCGCGGAAGTAGTCCACGGATAGGTTGGTTAAAAAAGTCATTACCCCATCCGTATAAGATATGTCGACATATTGGCCCTGTCCTGTATTGTTTCTTGCCAGCAGAGCGATTAATACCCCCATAACTCCATGCAGCGAAGCTCCGGCAAAATCACCCAACAGATTCATGGGAGCAACCGGCGGGCCCTCTCTATTGCCGAAGAGACTGTAAGCTCCGGCAACCGCAAGGTAATTACCATCGTGGCCAGGCAAATTTTTATATGGACCATCCTGGCCATATCCGCTGAAAGAACAATAGATAATCCGGGGATTTATTTCTTTAATAGTTTCATAATCGATTGTTAAACGCTTGACAACGCCCGGCCTGAATCCCTCGATAATTACATCGGCCTCTTTCGACAATCTGTGAAATATTTGTCGACCGATTTCAGCCTTTAAATTCAGCCCGATGCTCTTCTTATTACGGTTCAAAGCGTCAAAAGCAGCATCCCGCCTTCGCTCTTCACCCCTTGGTGAAGCCTGGAAGTTGAGTGCACCAGGAGCCGCGTTCTCAACTTTAATTACTTCAGCTCCAAAATCACCCAGGATCATGGTACACAAGGAATTCGGCACATATTGACCAAGATCGAGAATTCTAATACCGTTTAAAGCCAGCATCTTTTTCTCCTTTCAACCAATGGCGAGTAATTCATTTTTAGGGCGTCTTAACGTCTGAGATATTGTCTAATCTGATGAAGGAAGGGCTTTTGGCTGCTGCAGTTCCATATCCTTGTCACAGCACTGCGCGGTTCCCACGCCAGCCTTGGTACAAAGGACCTCGGTCCCACAGGACTCGCACTTGAATCTCTTGCCAAGCTGGTTAGCCATATGTATATCTCCTGTTAAATAGCGGTGTTTACTTCTTTTGTTCCATGGGCTGGTCGCAACAGGTAATAGCGCCTTTGCCGCCTTTGGTTACGATGAATTCTGAGCCACATTTTGCGCAGATGTATTTCTTGCCAGTCTGGTTTGGCATGATCGTAAAATCCTCCGTAAGATCTTTGACTCGTATCTATCAAAGCAAGCAGGTATTCGAAGATCCTTTCCTAAAAAATCAGAGGCAAATATCAACCTGGCCTCCGCCATCTCATGCCTGGAGATTATTTAACCATTAACCCGGCCTTGGCTTGGCGAATTGCCATAGTATAATAACAATGTGTATAAGTTTTGTCAATACATGTTTAATGACTATTGACAAAATGACTACTAACTGTTATTGTAGTATCCTAATTGATCGGTCAATATTTAATTTCCGGTGCTTTTCATGCGCAGATATATTTGCTTTTTGGGCAGGTGGAATTTTAAGGACACCTGTTAGAACTGATTTCAAGCCGGGCGTTTAGTGGCATGTTGCAGGTAGTCTGGTGCCATAGGCAGCCGGTATATAAAGTGTGGTAAGTATGGCACGTCATGTCAGTGCAACGTATTTGGCATAGAAAAATATGGGCTGAGGTCAGTTCGAGAAGGAGACATGAATGAAAGAAGGAAAGAAGCGGTTCTTTACCGGGGCTGAACTGGAGGAAATGGGTACCCCAACGGTGGATTTGATCCAGCAGGCCATTGATGACGGTGAACTGGAAAAGGCTAAAAAGCTGGCAAGAAGAATGTTCCGCGAGTTTTCTTTCCAGCATGATGCCTGGGTGAATTGGATAACAACATTATCGAGCTATATCTATAGACATAACGGGGATGAAGCCGTTTTTGAAGCGGTATCTGAATGTTTGGAAGAGTTGTCCATTGCTGCCGACGCTTACCGCAGTCAGGATCCAGGTCGTCAGGCCCAGATGCTGGCTGCCGGCTTAAGAGCCCATTTAACTCCGGTGGTTGTGGAGGAAGATGATGAAAAATTTACTGTGATGATGTCGCCCTGTGGCAGCGGTGGAAAGCTTATATCCAATAAGAAGTATGAAACTTCAAAAATCTTAACCAGGATTAAGAAACCGCAAAGAATAACTTTCGGCAGGAGCGATTTCCCTATATATTGCGCTAATTGTGCCATTGAGAACATCGTCCCCATGGAAAAAACAGGCTACCCAATCTGGGTAACTGATCTGGCGGAAGAATTGGGGGAGACCCCCTGTAAATTACATATATATAAAGACCCTGACAGAATCCCTGCCAGATATTACGAGAGGTTTGGGTTAAAAAAACCGGCTCCGAAATCATCCATATAACAAAAATACAATAAGTCTAAGGAAATAGAGCTAGGCATGACTTACGCACTTGAAGGTACTAAACTGCCTAATCTCCGCCGGGGGGTTAATGATCTCCAGTTTAGAAGTAGGGAAATGATCATAGAGAAAGAGCATCCCAAAGTGGGCAAGATTCAGAAGGTCAGCGTGATTATCCGGGGCCAATCGGCATAATTTTATATTGGGAGGTTAAGGTGACTGAGACAAAAAAGCGGTATTTCACTGAAAGCGAGTTGAAAGAGATGGGAGCGGAGTCGGTTAAACTGATCGAGAAGGCAATCGATGCCGGTGACCTGGAAAAAGCGAAAAAACTCGCACACAGAATGTATAGTGAATATCTTTCCACGCACAATATATTTTGGGACTGGCTAATTTCAACACTCGGCTTCATCCAGGAAGAACTCGGGGATGAAGCTGTCTACAGATCGATGTATCGTGCCTTTGAATCACTGACTGCGCTGGCGGATGCGTATCGCAACCAGGACGCCGGGCAAAAGGCTAAGCTGCTGGCAGCAGGATTCAGAGGACATCTCACTCCCGTTGTTGTAGAGGAGGATGATGAGAAATTTACTATCATGATGACTCCCTGCGGCAGCGGCGGCAGGGCCATTGCCAGCAAAGGATACGAAACAGGCAAGTTCGCAAAGATTAAAAAGCCCCAGAAAATGACATTCGGCAAGAAAGATTTCCCGATTTACTGCGCACACTGTGCTCTTCAGGACATCATCCCGATGGAAACCGGCGGATACCCGTTGTGGGTTATGGAGGACCCTGAAAACGTTGGAGTGGAGCCCTGTAAATTTTATATTTATAAGAACCCTGACGATATACCTGTCCGTTTTTATGAGAGGTTTGGATTGAAAAAGCCGGCTCCGAAATCGACTAAGTACAACTCTTAAGGGATTGGAAGGATTAAATGCCTGACAATAAAAACAGGTTCTTTACTAAGGCTGAACTCAAGCAAATGGGTGTTGAAACAGTGGAGCTTATTCAACAGGCTGTTGATGCAGGAAAACAAGAGGAAACCAAAAAGCTTGCAAGCAGGATGTATCGCGAGGCTTTTTTTCTGCATGAAAGTTACAGGGACTGGATTACATCATTATTGAGCTATATCTATAGAAATAATGGAGACAGGGGTGTTTATGAAGCTCTCCATGAAGCTTTTAAGCAGCTTTCTCCTGTGATGGATACCTACCGGAGCGTGGATGTAGGACGCCAAGCCGAGATGCTGGCTGCTGGATTCAGGGGGCATTTAACATCAGTAGTGGTAGAGGAGGACGATGACAAATTTACCGTTATGATGCCGCTTTGCGGCAGCGCCGGGAGATCTATAGCTAATAAAGGGTATGAAAACCCGACGAACTTTGCCAAGATTAAAAATCCGCAAAAACTGACATTTGGGAAGCGTGACTTTCCTGTTTTTTGTACCCACTGCGCAATGGAAGAGATCATTGCTATGGAAAAAAACGGTTACCCTGTATGGGTGATCGATATCCCTGAAAAAGTGGGTGCGGGACCCTGTAAATACCACATCTATAAGGACCCTGAGAAAATCCCGATTAAATATTATAGGAGGTATGGATTAAAAAAACCGGCTCTAAAGAGGAACAAGTAGATCGATTGGTTACATGCAACATTAATAGACCATTGATTGCTAGTCTGTTGACAGATCAGGATTAAATTAATTTGAAGGAGGTATGTATGGAATCAACTACTGAATCAACACAATCTCAGAAGACCTATTCAATCACTAATGGTCAGAAGGCCAGTATTCTAATAGTTATGCTGTTCCTGCTCATGATCAATTATGCTGACAGGGCGATCCTGTCTGTAACATTGCAGCAGATCAAAGTTGACCTCGCTTTGACCGATGTGCAACTGGGCGCAATACAGACATCATTCCAGATTATGGTCGGCCTGCTTACAATTCCTCTTGGCTGGTTTATTGACCGCTGGAGCCGGCGCAAGCTTGCCGCCATAATGGCGCTGTTGTGGAGTGTGACAACCTTTCTTACCGGCGTGTGCCAGAATTTCATCAGCCTGCTCTTTGTACGAGCGGCTGTAGGCCTGGGAGAGGATGGCTTCACAACACTCGGTGGAGGCTGGCTGTCATTAGCATTCAGCAAGGCTAAAAGATCAATGGTGGCCGGCATCTTTGGCTTGGGCGGCACTGCCGGTACTGCACTCGGTATGATAGTGGGCGGAATGATTGTTACCGCGACGGGAATGTGGCAAATGCCGTTTTTCATATTCGCGATTCCCGGTATTATCTTCGGCATCTGGGCATTTTTCCTGAAGGACTTTCGATCAGTAAGAAAGGAAGGGGAGAGCGCTTTCAACAAAGAATACTTCACAGGCTGGCTCGGGGTTTTTAAAATACCGTCATTTTTACTTACTGCATTTGGACACATGTGCTTCGGTATGATGACGTTTACGTGGGCGGGCTGGCTTCCGGCTTTCATGATGCGTTCTTATGATATTAGCGCCGCGCAGGCTGGCAGCATAGTAGGAGCTGCCGCTTTGATGGGCATACTGGGGGCGCTCGCCTTTGGTTTCGCTACAGACGCCTGGTACAGAAAGAATAAAAACGCCCGCATTTATATGATGACTTTTGTCCAGTTCATGTTCGCCTGCATGACGGGTGCCGCAATATACTTCATGGGCTCGATACCGATATCTGCTATCACTATCATTCTGTTTGTATCTATGTTCGCAGTTGGTGGTGCAACCTCAATGATTTTCGCTGTTACAATGGATGTTACACCGGTCTCCCACCGATTCTCTGCTTATGGTGCTTTCGCGACGATCGTATTCCTGGGGGGTGCAATAGGCCCGTCGATTGTGGGCGCCATTTCTGATGCGGTCGGGGGTGGAGCTCCTGGCATACGCATGGGGTTCCTCTGGCTGCTTCCCGCATCGTTTATAGCTGTGATCCTGTACGGCATCGAATGGATATACTATCGACGCGATAGTCAGAAAGTGACTGATGAGGTATTAGCTGAGAAATAACGGTATTCCATGGTTTGGACAGTAGAAAATGGCAACGGCGGAATCCTTGGGGTAGACCAAGAGATTCGCAGGGTGATTCCGCCGTTGCCAAGCTCGATGGTTAGGAGATGCATTATAGCTTGAGCCAATAGGAAACAATATTTGGCGAAGAGTCGAGTGCCGTAAAATAGAAGGCATGATTGAATAGTATTGCATATCAACTATTTTAAGGAGGAAATCAAGGATGACAGGACCATTAGCCGGAATCAAAGTTCTAGACATTGGTGCTTTTTCTGTGGGACCGGTCGCCTGTAGCCTGCTGGGACTTATGGGCGCTGAGGCGATCAGGATTGAACCACCAAATTTAGACGGACTTATTTTCGTTGGTGTTATGGTAGGGCAGCATGGACAGAGTTATATAAGCAGTCATTTTAATAAGAAAAGCATAATCCTGGACATCAGAAGTGGGACTGGGAAGGAACTGTGTAAAAAACTGATCAAATGGGCTGACATAATAATAAACAACAGGCGGCTTGGGGCCCTGGAAAAAATGGGATACGGCTATGACGAACTGAGCAATATCAATCCCAGGGTAATCTACATAGAAAGCACATCCTATGGAACTTCGGGCCCATGGTCCAAGTATGCTGCCGCCGACCACTTTGTACAGGCTGCATCCGGCTTCGCCAGTATAAACGGGAAAGAAGGTGGTGAAGTGGAGATAGTCAGATACGCAGCGCATGCAGACATAAATGCGTCACTGGTAATTGTATCGGCGGCATTGAGCGGACTGATGGCCAGGGAAATAACTGGCAAGGGACAAAAAATTGAGACTTCACATCTGCAGTCAACCATGTCCATGCAGGTTAACCGGCTGTCTGAATTTTTCGTAACCGAAAAAACACCAGCCTTGCTGGGAAGCGCCAATGTACATATCGTCCCCTCGCAGGCATTCAAAACCTGGGATAACAAATACATAAATATAAGCGTGCATAAAGAGCGATACTGGCCAAAGTTGTGTAAAGCCCTGGAATTACAGAGCCTGCAGAACGATCCCAGGTTCAAGACGAATGCTCAAAGGGTTAAGAATCGTGCTGAACTAATACCGCTTATACAGGAAAAGGTAGCGGACAAGCCTGCATACTGGTGGAAACTCCATTTGCGGAGATGCGATGTACCGTTCGGGACAAACTATGACTACGAAAACCTCTCAAGTGATCCCCATGTGCAGGCAAACCAATGGCTGTTCGATATGGACAGTATGTTTGGAGTCATCAAGGGTTATGCCTCTCCCTGGAACTTCAGTAAAATCCAGACAGAAAAAATGACGCCTACGGTGAAACCTGATCAGAATCGTGATGAGATACTGAAAATGCTGGATGCATAAGCGATATGGTCAATAGTGAATAACATGGAAAGGAGAAGGAAATGGCAGACGTAAATAACCCCCAGGTTCTTGGAGGAATAAAAATAGTTGATTTAAGTGAGGACACGTCCGGTCCTTATTGTTCGATGCTTCTGAGTGATCTCGGCGCTGAAGTGATTAAGGTGGAGAGTATTGAGGGTGACACCACCAGGCAGCTTGGTCCTTTCATGAATGGTGAAAGCTCTCTTTTTATGTGCTTGAACCGCAATAAGAAGAGTATCGCTGTAGATCTTAATAAGACTGAGGGTAAGGAGATTGTATATCAACTGGCTCGCAGCGCCGACGTATTTATGGAGAGCTTCGATACGGGTTATGCGAGTAAACTCAGTCTGGGGTACGAAGATATTGTCCCAGTAAAACCTCAGATAATTTATTGCTCGATATCCAGCTTCGGCGAGACGGGTCCCTATAAGAATAGGCCTGCATCCGAACTCGAATTGCAGGGACTTTCTGGGTATTTGCAGTACCTTGGTGAAACTGGTGAGGAGCCGGTGCGGATCGGGGCTGACGTAGTGGCAACTGCAAGTGGCCTGCATGCAATGCAGGGTATCCTGGCGGCTTTATACTACAAACGGAAGACCGGCGTGGGACAGAAAGTGGAAATCTCTATGTGGCGTTCTATATTCCAGACTGGTGCATGGTGGATACAGGCGTTTTGCAATCCTGATACATTCGGCGGATTTTTCCTTACCGGTCCTTATGACCATGCTGAGCATGGTTATGCTACTAAGGACAGACCGATAGTATTCTCAGTCCTCGGACGGGCCGGTGGGGGCATAGAAAAAGCTTTAGACATATGGGTGGAATTTTTAAAGAGACTCGGCCTTGGGGAACTGCTGGAAGATCCGTGGTTTAGATATAAGGGGCTGAGAGCCGTCGGGATAGGAAGGGATGCCCAGGAAATGAAGCCGCTTTTCGAAACGTATATTGCTGAGAAGACAAGCGAAGAAATGATAAGCATGATCGATGAACTGGGGGGTATGGGTTCTGCAATATATGACTATGAGACACTGTTCGGCGGGTCTATGCATCCTCAGATACAGGCAATAGATATGATTAAGCAGGTGGAACATCCTGTTGCAGGCAAGACAAAGGTACTTGCCATGCCATGGACCATGCCTGACACACCCTCACAGATCAAGTCCCCGTCTCCCACACTTGGTCAGCATACGGTTGAGATACTGGGCGGTCTGGGTTATGACGAGAAGGAGATTTCCAGGCTAAAGAAAAACAAGATAGTCGCCTGATTGTTTCATATGAGTTGCTTAATTTTACGATAGGAGAAAGTAATAATAAGATATGCCACCAATTAATGATGAAATTAAGAAAGTATTTCAATATCCTGTTCTCCAGGCGATTGCCCGGCGCCGGGGACGCAGGTTTCCGCAGGGATGTACATCTCCTGAAGGAGTAATGCATCATGAATCCAAATTGAGTCCATTTCCTCTCAACGATGAAGAGTTAGCTTTATTATGCTGGGCGGGCGCAGGAGTAACAGGCACGAT
>JAQTLG010000027.1 GCA_028715025.1 Dehalococcoidia bacterium
GGGGGAATACCGTTGCAGGTGATAAACAAGGTTACAGGACTTCTCTGCAACAGCGTTGACGGTGCGGCCTATGCATTGAAGCAACTGCTGAGCAATCCAGACTATGCCGCATGGCTGGGTAAAAATGGACATGAGCATGTGAAACAGAACTTCCTGATAACCAGGCATGTGAAAGAGTATCTCCTGCTATTCATAGTCGTGGATAATCCTTCAGACACTATATTTTTATAGACGCGTCTCTGATGAGCACTGTGAAATGGAGGTGTAGATCCGACTGGTAGCTATATCGCCGTACGCAAGGCAAGGCTGCGTGTACTGTCTTGATATAGTTATTTAATGTACTTGCGTGCCTCAGCCTCCACTGTCCGGTAGACATTCCTCAAAGGGACGCCCGTGCTGGCGGCTATCTTCTTACATTCATCGTACTCAGGGGCGATACTGACAACCTCGTCGTCAAAGCGTTTGACCTTGACACTGACCTTCCCGAAGCTTGACTCAAACTCGACGATATCGCGGCCGGCGATATGCCTGGATACAGGACGGACCCTTATCCCCAGTGTCGAGGTCTCGCGCATGATGGTCTCTGCCATTTTCGACTCGGCAGCCACGGGGGACAGCACGCTCAACATCACGGCAGGACGGTTCTTCTTCATCTGTATGTGTGTGAACCAGACATCCAGCGCACCCTGCGCGAACAACCTTTCCATAACATAGTCGTAAATCTGCGGATTCATATCGTCTATATTCGTCTCCAGCAGCACCATGTCCTCATGCACGTCATGATCAGAGGACTTCCCTATCCACAATCGCATGACGTTAGGATACTCATCGGCATTCATACTGCCTGCGCCGTAGCCGACCTTTTCCAGGTTCAGGCCGGGCCTGTGAAAATCAGCCAGCGTTATAACGATGGCGGCGCCGGTGGGCGTCACCAGTTCTCTCCCCTGCATGGCGGCATGATATGGTTTCACCACAGGCGCCTGCCTGCGAGATATAAGTTCCACTGTGGCCGGCGCAGGCAGCGGCAGGGCGCCGTGGCGGCACTCGATCGAGCCTTCCGCCATAGGAAACGGCGATGCGTAAAATCGGTCTACCCCCAGCAGGTCAAAGCCGATAACCGTACCCACTATGTCCACAATGGAATCCACCGCTCCGATCTCGTGAAAATGCACTAGTTCCAGCTTGGTCCCGTGGATCTTGGATTCCACCTCGCCCAGGTTGCGGAAAATATCCAGCGCCTTCTTCTTCAAATCATCGCCAAGCCGGCTGCCTGCGATTATATCCACAATATCATTGTAGAAGCGGTCGGGTTGTTTGACCCCCTCATCAAGTATGACCCGGGCCCAGGTCGCTCTCAGGGCGCCCCTTTTAACCTTTTCGGCTGTGATTCTGTATCCCTCCAGAGGGAGCTTCCTCAGTTCTTTTTCAAGGTCCGGCCTGGGCAGGCCTGCATCCAGCAATGCACCCAGCATCATATCGCCGCTGCAGCCGGCGTAAAGGTCAAAATACGCTGTTTTACCCATATTAATCCTTCGCTTTGAAGCAGCTTATCTGCTCATGCTTCCCATCTGGTAGCCGGCCAGGTCGACAGTGATATGTTTATATCCGAGTTCCTTAAGCGCCTCGACGGTGGCCTTACGGTTATCCTTCTTTAAAAGCTTCGTAAATCCTTTCTGATCAACCTCGATCCTGGCTATGTTACGATGGTGTCTCAGCCTGACATGCTCAATCCCCAATCCTTTGATGAAGGACTCGCCCGACGATACCTGCCCAATTACCTCATGAGTGATCGGAGTGCGGTGAGGGATTCTGGTAGCCAGGCAGGGCATAGCAGGTTTCTTCCAGTTCGGCAGCCCCTTTTTTCTGGCAAGGGATCTGATCTCCTGTTTGGTTAAAAAAGATTCCGCCAGAGGGCTGCGCACGCCAAGCTCAGCTATAGCCACCAGTCCCGGGCGGAACTCGCTGAGGTCATCGTAGTTGGTGCCGTCGCAGACATATCTGATATGCCTGGCACGGGCAGTCTCATTCAATATCCCGAGCATGTTTAGCTTGCAATGATAACAGCGGTCTTTGTTATTGACAGTAAAATCCGGTATGTCGAGCTGGTTGAACTCTATTACCGTCAGCTTCAATTTGAGTCCGGATGCCAGTTTTTTAGCCGCATTGAACTCCTCGACTTCCATCAGAGGCGATTTGGCCAACACAATCATCACCCTGTCTTTCAATATGTCGGCAGCTGTTACAGACAGAAATGTGCTGTCCACTCCTCCCGAATACGCCACGATAGCAGAACCAAGTCTGCCAATAATGTTTCCCAGATGGCCGACTTTATCGCCGATTTTGCTATGCTCATTCAGTTTGCGTGACTTCATCTGTTGATCAGTCCGGCAAGATATCCGGCGTTGAATCCTCCATCGATATTGACCACGGCAACGCCCGGCGCACAGCTATTGAGCATGGTCAGCAGAGGCGCAATGCCCTTAAAGCTTGCCCCATAGCCGACGCTGGTGGGTACCGCTATGACGGGGCAGGTCACCAGCCCACCCAGCACTGCGGGGAGCACACCATCCATGCCGGCCACGGCGACGATCACTTTAGCGCTCCTGACCTGATCCAGGTGATCGAAAAGACGGTGGATACCGGCTACGCCCACATCGAAGATGCGCTCGACTTTATTGCCCATCATCTCGGCCGTAACAGCAGCCTCCTCGGCCACCGGTATATCCGCTGTGCCTCCCGTTACAATGGTTATGCCCGGTTTGGCCGCCTTTTTCACCGTGCGGTCTATGATGATAGCGCGTGCGTCTTTATTATATACGGCGTCCGGCAACTTCTTTTTCACAGCCCGGAATCCATCGGCGTCGACACGTGTGATCAACACTCTGCCTGAATGCGCCGCCAGTCGATCCGCTATATTGACCAATTGCTCCCGGGTCTTGCCCGGACCAAAGACGACCTCGGGAAAGCCCGTGCGCAGGCTGCGGTGGTGGTCGAGCTTGGCATGCACCATGTCCTCATAAGGCAGGACGCTCAACTGCCTGACGGCGTCCTGCAAGGACAGTTCGCCCGACCTGACCTTCTTGAGCAGTTCCGTCAGCCATCGTTGGTTGAATTTCTGCTCGCCTGAATTCACCTTTTTATAATCTCCCTTTTTCATCTGCCTTCCCGTGCATCGCGTTATGGTAAGTATAACGCAGCCAAAGGTGCAGTACAATACGGACGTCGTAGCTGGGGTTAAACAGTTTATACAAAAAAGTTGTTTTTTGTAACACTGTGGATTAAAATGACGGCGTCCGCCGCCTGTAAGGCCATCTGGCCGGGCGGGCAAAGGGGGGAAAGAAATGAGCATACCCAAGCTGAGTGAGGAGAAGTACAGGGAAGTTATCGCCGCCTACGAGAAGAAGACACCGAAATCCAAGAAACTTATCGAAGAATCCCGCAAATACATAGTACCCATGGGCGCGCCCGCCTACATGATATGGCACCGGCCCTATCCACTCTTTATCGACAACGCTAAAGGTTCACGGCTCTACGATGTGGACGGCAACGAGTACATCGACATGTTCATCGACCAGGGCATCTCCTACATAGGCCACAAGGCGCCGGCCATACGAAAGGCCATCGACAGGGCGCTGGACAAATACGGCTTCCACCTGGAGATGTGCGAGGAGCTTGCTACCAGGTGGGCGCAGAAGGTCATGCAGCATTACCCCTCCATCAAGAAGATTAAAATAGTCAACTCCGGCAACGAGGCCACCGAGCTGGTCTGCCAGATCGCACGGGCGTTCACTGGAAAAAATAAGATCATCAAGTTCGCCGGCCATCATCACGGCTGGAACGGCGTGCTGTCTTATGATGCTCTGGCGGCCGGCTCAGGCACTCTCTTCACCCTGGGTATACCCAATAACCACTGGGACAACCTGATCAACCTGCCACCCAACGATATCGGGATCGTGGAGAAGGCCCTTCAGGACAATAAAGACCAGGTGGCGGCCGTAGTGCTGGAGCCGTTGGGCGCTTCCTCGGGGGGTACACCGCTCAACGAGGGCTTCCAGAAACAGTTGCGCGACCTGACAACCAGATACAACGTCCTGCTGGCCTTCGACGAGGTGGCCACCGGTTTCAGGGTAGCCATCGGCGGCGCGCAGCAGGTGCTGGGCATAACACCCGACCTCACCTGCCTGGGCAAGCCGGTCGGCGGTGGGATACCTGTCGGGGCGGTGGGCGGACGTGAAGACGTGATGTCGGTGGTCGGCGCGCTGGACCCCAAGGCCGAGCATTTCGGGCCGTTATTCCCCATGGGCTCATTCTGCGCGCACCCACTCGCCATGGCGGCCGGCATCGCCTTCATCGAGGAGCTTGAAAAGGGCGATTACATACAGAACTCCATCGCCCGTGCGGCCGACCTGGCTAAAGTCATCAACGAGGTGGCAGCCGGCCTCAAAATGGATGTCTCGGCCCATGCCATCTACAGCATCCTGCACTTCGGCCTGAACGGCAAGTTCGATATGAGCCAGGTACTGGAGGTCTACGAGTTCGACCTGATGATCCGGCTGGCGCTGCTTTTGGGCGATCCGGGCCTGGTGGTACTGCCCGGCCATGTTTATATGTCGGGCGTTATGACCGAGAAGGACATACAGAAAAGCCGGCAGGCTTTTGAGACGGCATTCAGCATCTACAAGTAATTGATATAAAAGCTGTTCATATAAGTCTATTGACAGGGAGAATGTAAATTGTATAATGCCTTGACTGACCTTACTCTCGGCAGATACAAATAAATCGAAGGAGAAGATTGGGATGACAGAAGTAACACAGCAAGGTCAAGGCGTACTCAGAAAAGAGCTCACACTAATACTGCTGATCTTTCTTATGATCGGCCTGAACATCGGCGGCTCCCTGTTCACGCTGACCAATATCGCCGCCGGCTTGACCGGGCCATCGCTGATCATCGCACAGATCATATCCGCCCTACCTGTTTTCCTCGCCATCATACCCTATATGTTGTTGACCTCCATCGCTCCCAAGTCGGCAGCCAGCTACCAGTACGGCAAGCTCGCCTCCTACCCCATGGCAGTTGCGGGTGTAATGGTGCTGCTGGTAGCCGTGCCGCTGGGTGGCTTCCCCCTCTTCGCCATCACCAACGGACGTTTCATCATGATGCTGTTCCCGGATGCTCCTGCCATGGTACCCGGCCTGGGCATCTCCTGGGTGGTGCTCATTGCCATTATCACCATGACCATTTTTTACATTATCAACATAATAGGCATCAAGCCGACCGCCTGGGTGCAGTTCGCCATGGTATTCCTGCTGATCTCCGCGCTTCTCGCGTTCATCTTCGGCGGCTTCCCACAGATAGACTGGTCCAATTTCTCTAACATGTTCACAGGCAACCTGAAATTCCCGGGCATGGCCCCTGCGCTGGGGCAGACGGTGGGATTGATAGCGGCGGCGGCCATATGCTACACGCTGCTGGCAGGCGGCCTGTTCGGCATCGAGCTGGGCGACGAGGTGAAAAAAGCCGGCGTCACCATACCGAGAGGTTTGCTCATCGCCGTGCTCGGTGCGTTCCTGCTAACCTGGTTTGTCGAGATAGTCTCCATCGGCGTCATGAACTGGGAACAGCTTGCAGCTTCCAAAGACCTCGGCGCAGCATGTAAAATGATTTTCGGCGCCAATTCATTCTGGTTCTATTTCTTCATTATCGGCGGCGCTGTCATGGCCTGCATCTCCACAGTACACGCTTTGATGACCGTCGCCGGTCGCTACGTCATGGCCTATTCCAGGGACGGATTCTTCCCCAAGTTTCTGTCAGACATCAACAAACGCTGGGGCACACCGCACTGGGGTCTTACCCTGCCCTGGGCCCTGAGCGTGATCATACTGCTGCTGGCCGGCGAGAGCATCAGCATTTACGGCGCGATGCTCAATTTCGGTATGCTATGGATGGTTACACTGGTACTCATTGCGGCCGCCAGGCTGCACAAGACGCATCCCGAGGAGTTCAATCTGTCGCAATTCAAATTCAAACCCGGCTGGGTATCATTCACAGCCATTACCGCAGCTGTGATGAACGTGATCTTCATGCTGCTGCTGGTCGTCTTCCTGCTGATGCAGAAGGTCACCTGGCCAATTATCCTGTTTGTCATCGCCATAATCGTGGGATTGGGACTTTATTACATCCAGAAAGCGAGAAAGAAGGTCAAGCCGGCAACGCTGTTATAGTACGGCTTGTGACATGGAGCAGCCGAGTAAAAATGCCTGGAATTAAGCATATTGCCGTCATCGGGGCGGGCGTAATGGGCCCGGGCATTGCCATATCTTTCGCCCGCCACGGTTTCCCCGTGGCTCTGGCCGACATAGATCCCGCAGCCCTTGAGCGCGCCTCAAAAAGTATCAATTCCATGGCGTGTCTGTTCGATGACAGCCCCACTCCGGGCAAAGGCGGCAGGAAAGCTATTGCAGCAAGGATTAGCCTGACATCGTCGATAGAGGAGGCCGCAGGTAAAGCAGACTTTATCGTGGAGGCTGTCAAGGAGGAGTTGACCGTTAAAAGCCGCGTGTTTGCCGACCTGGAAAAGGTCTGCCCGCCGCATGCCATTCTGGCCAGCAATTCCTCGACGCTCTCCATCGACAACATAGTTGAAAAGATCTCTCACAAGGAGAGGACTATCCTGACACACTTCGTCAATCCGCCGGAGGTCATGCCGATAGTTGAAGTGGCTCGCGGCAGCGCTACTTCGGATGAAAAATTCGCAGATACCGTAAACCTGATACAACTTATCGGCAAAAAGGCCATCATCTGCGATAAGGTGGTGCCCGGCTATCTTGTCAACTCGTTCAACATGGCCATTATGGGCGCTGCACTGGATTTCCTGGGACGTGAGGTGGCCACCCTCGAGGAGATAGACTCCGCCTTCACGCAGGGGCTGGGCCCGCGCCTGTCGGTAATGGGACCTTTCAAGACCATGGACCTCATCGGTCTGGACCTCATCTGGCAGGCAGTTCTCAGCTTCGATCCCAACGCCCACAACGATCCGCGCGCAACTCGCCTGCGCGAACTGGTGCAGGCAGGCCACTTCGGCATGAAAACGGGTAAAGGATTCTACGATTACGGCGGGCGCAGTCGTGACGAAGTAATGCAGGAGATCGACCGTCAACTGCTGGATATCGTGTCTAACCGTCCCGCGGGGACAAGAGGAGGTACACACACCCATGGGATTCAATAAGATTTTAGTGGTCGGTGGCGGCGCCATCGGCGGCATCACCGCAGCGCTGCTGACCAGGCAGGGCCTGAACGTGATAGTGCTGGACGCCGATCAGGAGCACGTCAAGCGAATGAACAGCGGCCTGGAGATAAGCGGCTTCCGAGAACTGATCGTGCCGGTCAAGGCCATGCTGCCCGGCGATTTCGGCGGCACACAAAACGCTAGTTGGGCCGATACCGTCCTGCTGGCTGTAAAGGGACTTCATACTGAAAATGCACTGAAATCCATTTTACCTGTGATATCAAAGACCGCCCCGGTCGTTTCATTGCAAAACGGCATCAACGAGGAGACCATCTCCAAAATCGTCGGCGTTGAGCGCACCATCGCCTGCAGCATCACCTGGGGAAGCACCAATAAAGGCCCGGGTCAGCTCATGCAGACCACAGATGGCGGATTCATCATCGGGCAGTGGCCAACCGGTAAGAGCAAAATAGTGGAAGATACGGCTGCTTTGCTTTCCAAGGCCTGCAACACCGAGATTTCCGACAATATCATCGGGGACCGCTGGACCAAGCTCCTCATCACAGCCTCACTTACCGGAGTTGGTACAACGGCCGGACTGACCTACGGCGGCGTGATCGAAAACGAAGCAGCCCGCAAGGTGGCGCTGACCGTGATCACCGAGACCTATGACGTCGGCATCAAGGCAGGAGTGAAGTTCGCCGACCTGATGGGCGTCTCTCCATCCATCGTCCTGGTACGCAACAAGGCGGACTTCGAGAAGGCGTCCCAGTTGATGGAGATCGGGTTCGCCAACCACAAGGCCACCAAGCCCTCCATGTGGCAGGATATCGAAAAGGGACGCAAGACCGAGGTGGATTTCGTCAACGGCTACGTTGTCAGGAAAGGCAAAGAGGTGGGATTGAAAACACCTGCCAATGAGCTGGTGACTAAAGTGATCAAGGAAATTGAGGAGGGGAAAAGGAAACCCTCCCTGGAGAACCTGAAGGAATTTCAAAGCATCACTGCTTATATTAAATAACATTTTATACATAAGGAGGTACAACTTCACATGGCCAAGAAACTAATCATCCAGGTAGCGCCATTCGGCTCAAACACACTACATGAGAACACACCAAACCTTCCCAATCTCGGCAAAAGGACGCCTTACCTGCCGATTACACCTGAAGAGGTCGCAGAGGAAGCATATCGCTCATATAACGCGGGTGCAACCCTGTGCCATATCCACGCCAGGGATCCCGTACACATGCTGGCCACTCCGGATATCAAGGTCTGGGGGGACGTGGTTGCACGTATACGCGAGAAATGCCCGATAGTTATCGAGGCCGGCGGCGGCATCGGCGCCTGGGTGGATACAACCACATGGCAGATTATCGCGGCATCCGAAGAGCAGAAGCTGGCGCTGCTGGACATCAAGCCCGAGCCTGACATGCTCACGCTCAATATGGGCACGTTTGATATGTCGATCGGCAAGTACGGTTTCTCCACTTTCAGCAACACCCCTCCTTTCCAGAGAAAGATCATCAAAGGCATCCTGGAAAGGGGCTGGGGCATGGAGCTTGAGATCTGGGACGTCAGCCACCTGTACAATACGATGGCGCTGTGTGAAGAAGGTGTGTTCGATAAAAATATGCCCTTCCACATCGATTACCCGCTGGGCGTAGCCGGCGGCCAGCCTGCTACGGCGAAACAGCTTATGTATATCTCGGAAGAAGGCAAGAGGATGTTCCCCAATTCCAAGTGGCAGGCACTGGGCATCGGCAAGGATGAGTTCCCCATGATCACAATGGCTATGCTTTTAGGCGCCGACAGCGTCCGGGTAGGCCTCGAAGATAACATCTATATCTCGCATGGAGAACTGGCTAAATCCAACGCTGAACTGGTTGAAAAAGCAGTCAGAATCGCCCGCGAGCTGGATTTCGAGATCGCTACCGTGGAAGAAGCCAGGGAATTGCTGCATCTCAAGAAAAAATAAATAACGATCGGAGGAGCAGGATGGATAGTAAGCCGGCTGTAAAGCGGTACCAGTTATCGTCATCTTCCCGGATGTACATATTCGTCCTGCTCTTCCTGCTCTACTTCTTCGACTATGTCGACCGCACCGTGGTCACTTCCCTCTTTCCTTTTATACAGAGGGACTGGGGCATCTCGGATGCTGAGTGCGGCATGCTGGTCTCCGCAGTTTACTGGTCCATCCTCATCTTCACCTTCCCCGTTTCCATACTGGTCGACCGCTGGAGCCGCAAGAAGACCATCGGCTTGATGGCCGTGTTCTGGAGTCTTGCCACGGCGGCCTGCGCCTTCATGCCTAACTTCAAAGCGCTCTTCGGCGCCAGGACGGCTATCGGCATCGGCGAAGCGGGCTATGCGCCCGGCGGATCCGCCATGATCTCGGGGCTATATCCCGAGGAGAAGCGTGCCCGCATGTTCGGCATCTGGAACGCTTCCATACCGCTGGGCAGCGCCGTGGGCATCGCCCTGGGCGGCATTATCGCCAAGTCGCTGGGATGGCAACACGCCTTCGGCCTGGTAGCGATACCCGGCCTGATCGTTGCCATCCTATTTTTCTTCGTTAAGGACTACAAAACCGTCGAGCTGGTCAAGACGGTCAATGCAGACCAGGGCACAGGAAAGAAAAAGATGAACTTCGGTGATATCAGCAGGGAGTTCCTGCAGACCCCAACACTGTGGTTCACATACCTCGGCTTCGCCGCTGTTGTATTCGTAACTACATCGATCATCACCTGGCTGCCAACCTATTTCTTCCGAGCCGGCGGTATCCCTGAGGACCAGGCCGGCATACGTGCCAGCGCGATCATGGCGCTCGCGATCATCGGGGCGCCGCTTGGCGGTTTCCTGGCAGATCTGTGGTACAGGAAAGACCTGCGAGCAAGGCTGCTGTTTTGCGCTATATCCATTCTGATCGCGGCAGTGTTCGTCTACCTGGCGTTTTCGTTGCTCGACGGTATGAATCAGTACCTCATGCTGCTGCTTGTAGGCATCGCCATCACCAGCTTCATTCCTGCTGCGCTCGCCGTCTGCCAGGACGTGGTTCATGCAGGGTTGAGAGCTACCTCCGTCGCACTGGCGGTTGTCATCCAGCACCTGCTGGGCTCATCGCTGGGCCCCATAGTAACAGGGGCCTTTTCCGACGCCTACGGCATACACACGGCCATGACCTTTCTACCCATTTACCTGATCGTTGCCGCGGCTCTCTTCTTCGCCGGCTCTTTCTTGTACAAGAAAGACTATGCCAAGGTGGAGAAAATAGAGCTCCAGATGGAATCCTGATTTCACCACCGGGCTGACGGCACGGGCGTTATCACAATTCTACGCACGCTTCAGATTCTATAGATAATTGCATATTTCTATAGAATTCTATACCATATATTTTCAGGCGTTTGCATTCCACACAGATATAAAGAACGATCACGATGAAGAAGACAGACCTGATCAGCATCAGTGAAGCCAGCCAGATACTGGGCGTCAATGAAGCTACGCTACGCCAGTGGACGGATGAGGGCAAGCTCAGTGCTTTCGTGACGCCAGGTGGACACAGGCGCTACTCGAAATCGGACCTGCGAAAGCTCACCCGCTCCGGCCAGAAAGTACTGGGCATCAGGGACCTTGTGAACGAGTTGGAAGATACTACGCCCCGTCACAGGGAGATTGCGCGCGGCTTCTTCGACAGGTCTCCTCATACTGTGAAACCCTGCGAGGAGCACCAGCGGCGGCTG
>JAQTLG010000028.1 GCA_028715025.1 Dehalococcoidia bacterium
CAACTCGCTCATAACGACAGCTCCTGTTAGAATACTTCACGGTTAGGGATCATTCGTATTAACTCGCAATTGAGAAGCATCATCCAGCCATTACCCCTGCATTAAATTACGCGCATTCCTTTGCACTGTCAATAGCTAAATCAGCAGACTATACGTAAAGGAATAATCCGAATCTGCTCGATCAATGTTATGCCGGGGAATTCACTGGGTTGATATTGTTTCCGGGATAAGACAAGTACATTTTTGATAAAATAATGGTGGTCTTAATGTTATATTGTGCTATTAGGCACTCTTCACATAGAATGAAGTTATGAAACAGCATGACGGTATTGCGGGGAAAATAAGTTGCAACAACCTGGGGCGGCTTTTCAGATTACTTTTTATTGGCTGTATGGCGCTTGCATTGATATTTGGCAGCGCCTGTGCAAGCGGTGGTACTGGCCAACAGCAGGGGGATGCTGCAGAACCGGCAGAGGAAAACACGGCCACTCCCGATGCGACTTCGCCCGAACTTCCGGCGCCGTTACCCCCTGATTCTGTTCCGTCGACTCCTCCTGCGCAGGATGATCAGTCCTCCGCACAGCCGGCTCCGGATACGAATGCCGCAGCAGGTAATACCCTCGACGCTACGACACTGATAACCAAACAGGCATCGACCATGACTCTGACGCTTCAGGACATGGGGCAGGGATGGGCACAGGGGACCGCTGTGCCGGGAGCAATACGGCAGACCAGTTCGTTCAGTCACGCATACTTTACTCAGGGTTCGGCCTATGCACCGAGCGTTCAGAACACGGTGGCTGTTTACCGCTCTATCTCTGCTGCCGAAAGCGCATATGCCAGTGAGAAAAAGACCAATGCAGCTTCGTCGAATCCCGGCATCGGCAATGAATGTCTGGTGAACGACTCTGTTCCGATCAATAAGCTGCTGATTTTTCGCCAGAACAATATTGTGGTATGGCTATGGCTGAAACAGTATAAAGAGGGCGATATCGAGCGCTACGGGCGGATAGTGGAACAAAGAATAATCTCTGTAGCAACTGCATCGATACAACAACCTGCGCCGGCAGTTACGCCGCCAGCTGAACAGACCCCTGCTGAGCCGCCGGCGAGCACTCAGCCTGAGGGCATAACTAAATCAACGGAGGGTCTTGTCACCAAACAGGCATATGAAATGGTATTGACCAAGGAAGACATGGGATCTGAATGGATAAAGGGAAACGTTTCGCCTCCGTCATATCGGGGAAGCACATCTTCGAGCACAGTTTCTTATTCTCGGGGAACATCCTTCGCGCCCACTGTGCAGAATACCGTGGTTGTTTATCGTGATGTAAAGCTGGCACAGGATGCCTATGCAAGCGCCAAGCCTGCGAGTGTGACGCTGAGCAATCCCTCTATCGGGGATGAGTGCTTCCTGAATAATTCCGTGGCTATCGATAGGTTACTGGTATTCAGAAAAAGCAACGTTGTCGTATGGCTCTGGCTCAAACAGGATAAGACCGGTGATATCGAAGGCTACGCAAGAACCGTGGAACAGAAGATCACCTTTTAATCGCCAGCAGGTTTGCGATATTTTATCGTTTTACTAAACGGTTACTCGCGCATTGTCAGATACAGCCGGCCCGGCGATTATGGGACACTAATACACTATTTCTGCGGGACCATGACGTCACCGATGACTCTTATCATCCAGTTCACACGGCTTTTGTCTCCATACCAGTTGGTAGGCATGTAAGGCCAGTCCGGCGCCAGAGAATCCCTTCCGTCGTCTCCCCGGATCGATGTATCGGAATGAGTGTTTGTCATATCCACTGCGCCCATATAGAATCCCTGGCCCGTGGGTATGCCGGTGTAAATATTGACATAAAAATCGCCGTCAACTTGAACATCCGGAATATAGATATCAACCCAGTCGCCTGTTGAGTCAATATTGTCGCCCAGACGCGTTCGTAGAGGGAATTGGTCTCCTGAAAATGGCGTGCTATACAGGACTTTCTGCTCTGCATCCCAGATTTGCAGTTCGCTATTTGTCAGGTGAAATCCTGGTGAGCCGTAGACCAATCCGAATACACGTACCTTGTTTAAAGTAAACAGGTTTGCGGGTGGTTTAAATCCGACCACATATCCCGTAGAGGGTTTAACTAAAGACAGGCAATCTCTGGCGATGCCATTATCATATTCTATTTCCACTTGCTTATACATAAGTTTTGATATAACGGTAAGTGTCCCACTTTTTTCTCCGACTGCAATTTTATGTGTGCCTGCTTCATCTACCGGGAAAGAAAAGGTTACGCTCTGAGTGAATCCGGGATCCAGGGTAATTAGCTTGGTGCCGACTTTTTTTTCATCTAAATACAGGTTAACGCCGTATAAGGATGAGGTCCCACCTGTATTCATTACCTTGGCACTGACATTAGCTGTTTCCCCTATATTGATTTCCTTTGGACTTATTTCCAGATAAGTAACTTCAAATTTAGCCGGGAGCGCTGCAGGCTGGCAGGTTGTTGAGATATTCACTAGTATCAAAGCAGACAATAGAGCGGCCAACAATATTTTTTTATTATGCACTGATTCTTTCCTAATGTGGATTTTTTTCTGGTAAGTACAGAGAAATCCGGCCGATTTAACTTATACCTCGGAACAGGATTACCCTGCCTAAGGGTCTACAGATATTAGCAGATATCAGGGTAGGACTCAATTGCAGACGCTGCTGTCGGGAGCAGCCCGGCCGGGGACACAACCAGAACGGTAAGCAATATGGCCAGCATCAAAAGCGACGGAATTCTTATTTTATTCTCCTTATTCGGACTGGAATTGACCGGTCAGCCTGTCTAATTCCTCCAGAGTCTCGAATTCAGGATTCACATAGCTAATGACTCCGGATTGATTGAGTATGAATGTTGCCGGGAGCTGCAGAACGCCGTAGGATGAACCGACGTCTGCCCGCAGGTCCAGTAAAACCGGCAGTGTAAGGCCATGGCTCGAGCAGTAGCTTTTAATGTCTTCCTCTCGTGCCGGCCCATGTACTGTGATAATACTGACGCTGTCGTCGCCCGCGCGCTCGAACGCCTGTTGCAGCAGCAATATCTTCTGCTGGCAGGATGGGCAATTCATGCTCCAGAACGCCAGCAGCACAACCTTGCCGCGATAACGGCTCAGTTGTAATTTATCGCCCGTAATTGAAGGAAGTGTAAAATCGGGTGCGCGCTCGATTATCCGGGCGCCGTTCTTGAGCGATATCAAGCCTTCGTATTTGGCTATAATCCGATTGTTTTGAATATCATCTGCCCTGATCATAAAAGCGTAAATACGCTCGCCGTTCAGCGGCTGGATTACGGCTTCGTGTCTCGTCCCTGTGGTATTTTCGCTAATGATGTTTTGCCGGGTGTCTCCCTCTTCCCAGTATGTCAATTCCGTCACGGTGGGGAGGTTAGTCTCCCAGGTGATCCATACCGCTGACTCCGTTGCTTTAGAGATTTGCACATTCGAGATGACGGGTGGTGGCTTCAGAGTGGTAAATGAGTATCTTTCGGATATGCTTCTGACGCCGGCGGCATCAGCGGACAGCAATTGAAAGCTGTACTGGGAATCAGGATATAAAGTCTCTATGTTGATGATGTGATTTTTCACCGGTATGCTGTCTGAAAAGACCCCTATGATTTTTCCCTGCCCATCACAGACAATGGCATCTATGATCTGAGCGCTGTCTGTAGTAAAACTAATAGAGGCGCTGACTGTGGTCAGGTCAGAGACCGTAACGTTATCGGCTATGGCTAACTGCGATTTGGGGGGACTGGATTTGCCGGCGGGTGAAGCGATGATTGAAACGGATATTAATATCAGGATGATGCCTGCAATGCCCAGGATATAACCGGCAACAGACATGATATTTATACCTGATGATGCGGGAGTCGGTTTTGCAGTGTCTTTTATTCCGTTATTCACTATTTATCAATGCCTTCACATTCAGACTAATTGAAATGAATACAGCAACAATTATAAATCCTGGATGCAGGGCAGGGAAATAAATGATCTAATGTTTCTGTCGGAAGATGTTACTCAAACTTGAAGCCCTGTTTTCTGAATACATTCAGGCAGGCGTCCACCACAGCGCCATCATACAGCTTGCCCTTATTGGCAGATATTTCCTCAAGCGCCTTATCCATTCCAAGGGCAGGACGATAAGGCCTGTGCGATGACATAGCTTCAACCACATCCGCCACGGCGATAAGCCTGGCCTCCCTGCATACCGCCTCGCCTCTGAGTCCGCTGGGATAGCCGGAGCCGTCCAATCTCTCATGGTGCTGCAGAACGGACTGGGCAACTGAGGTCGGAAACTCCATATTTCGTAAAATATCATAGCTTCCCTGTGCATGGGTTTTTACCAGGTTGAATTCGATATTGGTTAATCTACCCGGTTTGCTCAGGATATCAGACGGCACGTAGATTTTGCCGATATCGTGAATGAGCGCCGCCATGTAGAGATTTTCTATATGATCACCTCTGTATCCAAGTTCCTTGGCTATGGCAATCGACAGCTCAGCCACCCTGTGTTGATGGCCCGCCGTATAAGGATCACGCATCTCAACGATTTTAGCCATGGTATTGATGGCATCATTCAGTGTTTTCCTAACCTTCTGGTAGCTTTTTATCAGGTCTTGCTCGGCCAGTTTACGCTCGGTGACGTCTGTTATCAGTGCCGTTATGCCTACAATCTTTCCATCTTTAAAGATAGGGCGGCTGGATGTGCGTACATATATAATCCTGCCGTCTTTATCGGCTATGCGAAATTCCGCTGGCTCTATTTGACCGGATATGAGGCGGTTGTAACTGGACACGACATCCGGCAGGTCTTCCGGGAAGATAATCGATGTAAAGGATTTGCCTATCAGATCGCTGACTTTATACTTACTCAACCGCTCGACCACCGGGCTGATATAAGTAATTGTCCCCTGATCATCCAGTGTGTAAAAGACGTCGTTGATATTCTCAACCAGCGAACGGTATTTCTCTTCGGAGGATCTAAGCAGATCCTCAGCTTTCCTGCGCTCGGTAATATCACGTGCAACCCCCTGGAAACCGACCAGTTTTCCCCCCTCATAATATGGTGCAGAGGTGATTTCGACGACATACAGACCGCCGTCCTTTGCCCTGACTATGTATTCTGCGGCCTCATTGGGGGCTTTTCCTGTTATTATTTCGGCCAGTCTCTTTTTATGCTGCTCTATATACTGTTCAGGGACAATGTCCCAGATACCCATGGAAAGCAGCTCTTTTTCGCTGTATTTCAGGTTTTCATACATAACCCTGTTGACTGCCAGGAAATT
The DNA here is from genome assembly GCA_028715025.1 of Dehalococcoidia bacterium. Lineage (GTDB taxonomy): Bacteria > Chloroflexota > Dehalococcoidia > GIF9 > UBA5629 > CAIMUM01. The sequence goes on from JAQTLG010000028.1 coordinate 5,328, forward strand.
CCCCTTCAAATCGACAATGAAGATTCCATCCGGACTTTGAGTGATGAGAGTGCGATGTTTCAACTCGCTCTCTCGCAGTTCATCCTCGGTGTTCTTTTGTTTTGTAATTACATCCTCAAGCTGTTTGACCTTCTTTTCAAGCTTGCGGAACAGCACCTCGTTATACTGCTGCAACTCCTTCGTCTCTTTCTCTGGCGAATTTTTGCGGGAGACAGGCTTCACCTTGCGAGGTTTGTTCAGGACTTCCTGGATGATCTTCACCAGCACTTCGGGTTGTTGCGGTTTGACGACAAACCGGTCGGCGCCCAGGCTCAGGGCGAATTTCTCATCCTTGAGGTCGGTGTAGGTGGCAGTGTAAAAAACAAACGGGACCTGGCTGAGCAGTTCGTTCGCCCTCCAGCGCCGGCATAGCTCAAATCCGTCCATAACCGGCATAAGTATGTCTGTGACTATGATATCGGGAGGATTTTCCGAGGCCGATTCGATCGCCTCGGCGCCATTTCTTACCGATATAACATCGTATCCCTGGCTTTTCAATACCGTCTCGAGTAAATACAGGTTCTGCTCGTTGTCATCTGCAATCAATATTCTGGTCATTGTGTGTTCCCTCCAGAATCGGCACGCGGGAGATATTTATCGATCTGCGCCAGGAAGGTGTCCGGATCGATCGGCTTTTCAATATATCCATTACAACCCGCGCTCAAGGCTTTCTCACGGTCACCGCTCATGGCGTAGGAAGTCACTGCTATAACAGGAATTTTGTTTAAATCTGGATTGCTGCGCAGCATTTTCGCTACGTCGTAGCCGTCCATGACCGGCAGCTGGATATCCAGCAGGATGAGGTCCGGCTTTAATTGTTCAGCCTTTTCTATACCCTCCCGTCCATCCTGCGCCCAGAGCACCTGGTAATCCTTCGTTTTCAGTAATACGTTCACAAGGTAGAAATTCTGTTCGTTGTCCTCGATATAAAGTATCCTGCGTTTACTCATAGTTTCCTCTCCACGGGTAGGGCGAAACTGAATATGCTGCCCTTACCCCATGCGCTTTCAACCCAGATCCTGCCGCCCAGCAGGTCCAGGATTTTATTGCATATCGAGAGTCCCAGCCCTGTGCCTTCGTACTGTCTGACCAGACCGCTGTCTATCTGGTAAAAAGGTTTAAACAACCGGTCAATATCCTCATTTTTAATACCGATGCCTGTGTCGATAACGCTGGTTACTATCTCTCCGTCCTTGAGAGAACATTCCACGCGGACCCGGCCCTTCTCGGTGAACTTGATGGCATTGCTGACGAGGTTGTATATGACCTGTTCCACGCGCCTCTGATCGCTGGTAATCGTCCCGACCTCCGGAGCAACCGCAATTTCCAGGGCGAGGCCCTTCTTCTCGGCCAGCGGTCGCATGGTCGCAGTGACCTTTTCGATCGCCGCCCGTATGTCGCAGGGCTCCCTGGAGACAGTTAATTGACCTGCTTCGATCTTGGAGATATCCAGTACGTCGTTGATCAGGTTAAGCAGATGGGCAGAGCTGCTGCGCACCATACCCATCTGCTTCTTCTGTTCCTCATTCAGTGGTCCGACCAGTTCCTGCTGAAGTATTCCCGTGAAACCGATAATGGAGTTGAGCGGTGTGCGCAACTCGTGCGACATGGTGGCCAGAAATGCAGACTTGACCCTGTCGGCCGCCTCGGCCGCTTCCTTTGCGTCCTGCAGTTCGCAGTTGGCGACTGCCAGCTCAAGGTATTTCTGCTCCAGTTCTGCCGTCCTTTCCTCGACCAATTTCTCCAGGCGATACCGGTATTTCGCCAGTTGTTCCTCCGCCCGTCTGCGTACTACTATTTCCTCTGTCAACTCCTTTGTCCTTGCACTAACCTGTGACCTGAGGATAAAGCTGCCGGCGGCGAAGAGCAATACAAGCCCTCCCACAGAAGCCAGAGCCCAGATCACCCAGTCGGGAAGCACCGATATCGGGGAAGACTTTATCGCCAGCCATTTATCCAGAGACTGATAGTAGACTGAGCCATTGTCCTGCTTCATAGCTTTCATATGGCTATCTGTTCTCTCTATGAGATATGGGGTTGCCGGGGCACCCTTGGTGAAAGCGAAGTAGAGGAGCGCAGGCTGGAAAATAATAGGAGTTTTTACGACGTCATAATCTGTTTCGTGCTGGTAGCCGAAGTCCTTGCTGGTAACTCCCGCATCAGCCTCACCTCTTTCCACGAGCTCAAAAACCTTTAGATAGCTATCCACCTCAGTATAGGTACAGTTAATGCCGTATGATTTAATAATCTCTTTTATTCCATCAGACCCTTCAACATTGATGCTGCCTTTTAAAACCGCTATGTTTTTACCTTCGAGGTCAAGGATTGAGTTAATATCGACACCTTTTCGTGTATATACCCTTGACCAGCTTATATACACCGTCTCGTGTGAAAAAGCGTACTTATCAGCTCTCTCCTCGGTGTAAGCCACGTCCGGCATTATATCTATCTCGTTATTCTCCAGCATTCCCAGGCATTCGGTCCATGTGCCGTGCTTATATTCCAGAGTCCACCCTTCTTCTGATGCGATATATCCCATGATATCCGGCCAGAACCCTGCAGGTTTTCCTTCAGCATCGGTGAAGATTTTGGGTTGATTTTCGTATATCCCGACCCTGACTGTTTTTAAATCGTCTGCTGCAACCACTCCGGTCACGACGGAAATCAATAACGTAAGAAGAACGACGACGACGAGTAACCTATATAAGGTGGCAGTTCGCACAGTTGTTATTTGCACTTATCTCCCTGTACACATACCTCGCATATGTTTAATTTAATATTACTATAGCGCGAATTATTCTTCGAGTTTAAAATCTTTTTCCGTGAAAAGCTTAACGCAGGCATTTACGACATCAGGATCGTATAAATTTCCTTTATTATTCGATATCTCCTGTAAAGCGTTGTCTGTTCCCAGGGAGGCGCGATAAGGCCGATGGGATGCCATAGCTTCAACGACATCAGCCACGGTTAGAATCCTGGTATACAGCAGTATCTCATCTCCCTTAATCCCGTTGGGATAACCTGAGCCGTCCAGCCTTTCATGGTGCTGCAAGACAATTTGAGCTATTGGCCACGGGAAATTGATGGTCTTTAAAATATCATAGCCGTATTGAGAGTGAGTCTTTATTATTTCGAATTCCAGGTCACTCAATCGGCCCGGCCGGGAGAGTATGTCGGCAGGCACATATATCTTCCCGATATCATGAATTATTCCTGCTATATGGGTGATACGAACCTGTTCAGGGGTCAGGTTCATCTCCTGTGCGATAGCTTCGGCAATCCTGGCAACGCGGATCTGATGCCCCGCAGTATAGCGATCTTTTATCTCAACAATGGTGCTGAATGCCAGTATTGTATCCTCAAAGGTTTTATTCAGGACCTCGTAACTTTGCTGGAGGTTCTGCTGTGTAGTATAACGTGTTATAACCTCGCCCAGGCGCTCGCAAATGGCTGCCAGCAGGCTGTATTCCTCTGGCAGGAAAGGCTCTTCAGCGTTCTCCGTCCTTGCTTCGATGTAGCATACTTCCAGCCGGCCGATCTCTCTGCCCTGGCCTGTGATAGTGCTTGCGATTATATAAGGTGTTTCCTTCCAGTTTGGCGTTGCATAGGTATTGTTGTCGATAATAATCCGGGCACATGCGATATCGGGGTACTGGAAGCCATCAGGAATAAGATTGACGACATCCTGGTATATGGTCTTAAGTGAGATGATCTTCTCTCCGATCAGGCGCGAGATACCATAAAGGCAATTCAACTCCTTGACTCTTTTCCTTAAATCAGCAGTTCGTTTACTCACCTCGGCTTCCAGTAAAAAACTGTATTTTTCAAGGTCTTTTTCGGTTCTGAACAGGTTTTCAAAGGCCAGAAGGTTGTCTTTGGCGGCCTGTTCCCGCCTCTGTGCCTCTGCGAATCCCACCCCGTGTGTTTTCAATATGAGAATTCTTCTCCCGTCCAGATTTCGCGCGCTCGCCTCAAACCAGCATGTTTCTCCCGTAGGCACGACCTCGCTCCAGATGCCGGAATCAAGCTTTGCTGCAGTCCCTTCGTACCAGAAAGCGATTGCATCTGTGAGAAAGTTCCCCAGGTAGGCAAGCTCGTCTCGATGTGCGATTGCATCAGCAGCCGTGGAATCGGGAAAGAGATAAGACAGCCAATTTAACCTGGAAGACAGCAACCTAAAGGATCGGTTTTCGATATGTTCAAGAACGGCTAAATTAAGAGCATCCAGAAGTTTAAAACAAAAATGATCGTCCATTTAGTCATACAGTAAACAGAGTACTTATTTCTCCAGCATCTTAAGGGCCAGCCTGTTGAACGCCTCCTCAACGTTCTGACCGGTCTTGGCGCTGGTTTTGAAGACATCCCAACCGTCTTGGCCCAGCTTATCGATTGCCGATTCCTGTACATCCCACTGCCCTGTGAGATCCATCTTGTTCATAAGCAGAACAAATGGTACATCGCGAAAAGCCTGTCCAACAGTTTTGTGGATATTTATAACGGTATCGAGAGTACCTGTTCGAGTCTTATCTGCAACGAGTATATAGCCTGACATGCCGCGCAGATAGGTGCCCTGAATCTGGTGGAAGCCGTTTTCTCCGGCGATATCCCAGATGACAAGAGTCAGGCTCTGGTTCTTCAGATCGATGACCTTTTTTTCTATTTTGACACCGATAGTGGTCATGTATTTATCGGAGAACATATTCTCCACAAAACGGCGTACGAGACTGGTCTTGCCGACTGCGAAGGAACCTAACATGCATATTTTTTTTTGGATCATGATGTCTCGTCTTCCTTACTGTGATTCAATAGCTATTCTTATGTCCATAAACTGGTGACGTATACGGTTCCTCTTATAATATCGACAAAATAAACCCGGCGATAATTATAATGATGCAAAGAGCCGCCGCGATATAGATAAATAGTACTACGTTCTCCCCTCCCTTCTTCTGCTTCTTCTCCCTGATTTTAGCCGGAACAGCGGCTGCCTTGTTGGACCTGCTGTCAGTCTTCTGAGCCTGTGTGAGGCAGTATAGAAGATCAGGCTTACATGGCTCAAACGGCGCAGCGTCGCCCTTGAAATCATCCAGCGCAGAATTATACTCAAACTCGATGTTTTCCAGGATTTCCTTGAGAATAGTCCTCAGTTCTGATGGCGGATTGCCCCTTATTACGGATGCCAGAACAGCCCTGGGACCCTGCTCGATCAAGATGGTCAACTCACCCATATTGAGATTCTGTAGCGAGCTGTCCTCCTTGGCGGCGAATGAATCATTGACGAAATCCTGGATTGCCGTGATCATAGCCGAAACCATGTCAGCATCTTTTGAATCAATCGACTCGGCGGTTACATGTTGCAGCAC
>JAQTLG010000029.1 GCA_028715025.1 Dehalococcoidia bacterium
TAAATCGACTGGGAGCGAATACGGAAGCTGATATTGGTATAGTTGCCGCCACTTATATAATAAGGTACAGCGTTGACTGCTTCTATTAAATAATTAGTGTTGTCAACACCGCCACCACCACCGCCGCCACCACTACTACCGGTTGTCGCCTCAAATAGATTGGCGTAACGGTTATAAGCCAGCTGCTTGTCCCCCTCGAAGAGCCAGACCAAAACATCCTTACCGCAGACAGCCCCTTTAACCTCGATCTCCTTGACCAGGTACTGCGTTGCGCCCGGCTGGATAGTGATGCTGGGAAGACTGGCAAACTCCTCGATGGTATCACCCGGGCCGACTGCTCCATGCTCACAGATGCGCATGCGCGGCGAAATAGTAACCGCCTGAGTTGAATCCGACTTGATCGGAATCGATAAACTGACCGTGCCGCCCACTGGGGCAGTGCGCGGTGTTGATGTCGCTGCCGAAACCAGTGTAATCCTGGTCGCCGGCGCAACAATATCGAAACCTTTATCAAATTCATTAGGGTTTTTCGGTCCGGTCGACGGGGTTTTCAACCCGTTTTCTAATAAGGTAACCGTGATGACGCGCTTACCAATGTCCGCATTGCTGGGCACCTGGTAGCTGAAATCATATTTAGCTTCGCCCTGGGCTGCGAGTTGAAAGGGGGGCGAGTCAAAAGCCGCAACTACGTTACCAGAAGTCCATAGGCCACTTTTAGTCTTGATTTCCACATGCATCGTCAGTGTATGCGGCTGCAGCGATAGTGATTTTACGGGACAGGAGATGGCCATGACGCCACCGGGAACCACTGACATCGGATTGCATACCGGCTCCAGTAACTGGAATCCGGTCACGACGCTCCGGGTATCGACGCCGAACACATTATCCCCCGTCCAGCTCTTACCCACCATCTGGGCGTTGATCAGCGTGGTAATGCCGAGGGCGCGCATGGAAATCCCCTGCGCATTAGCCGGTCCGCCGGCAGTACCGGTGTGATTTACCTTGGCCATATATGTTTGCCCGGGTGAAATAGTGGCGCGTACCGTCTTGGTTTCTATCAGGGCGCCTTCCATCCAGAGCGAGCCGGCCTGCTTGATTTCCACCTGGATATCCACGGTGACCTCTTTATCACTCACCGAGGTAACCGGTACGGTGATCACCGTTACTTCTCCCGGTTTAATGACAGCAGGGGAGGCAGTCGGCTGTCCCAGGCTGAATTCAACATTACTGGTGACCGGGCGGGTCCAGTACTTCCAGGCGATAAAGCCGGCTATGCCAGCCACCACCGTGACGGCGATCGCCTTTCCGGTATCAATCGGATTCTTTTTAATAGCCAACATAGCCACCGCCTTCTATGGGACCGGCGTAATAACCTCGCTCGGCAGACCAGTACACCATTTCACCGGGTTGTAAACCGGATTCGACGCGCGCATAGGCATCATCGATCCACTGTTGATACGCCTCGGGCGTCAAGGCGACATTGGCGTCATCAAGTTGCTGCCTGGTTGCCGTAAAGGCATCCGGGGCGTGATCAATGAATTTATGCTTAATCAGAAAGAAGCCCCCCACCAGGACGGCCACTGCACCCAGTCCCCAATACCATGCTGAATTTGGATTACGTTGTGCCATACCCCTACCTCCGAATCACCCCTCGACTGGCCGCCAGTAATGCGACATCGGTCGTTTTTTTACCCGTATCACTGGCAAAGAATAAGTACAAAAGTGCGGCAGCAGCAACGCCCCACACCCAGACGGGAACGCCGAACTGCGAAGCTTGGAAGATTTGCCAGCCTACCAATCCGGTTACCACCGCCGTCACGGCGCCGCCTATGATGAGCAGTGGCGCGATGGCCTTGCGGAACTTGATAACGACCACCCGGGCATCCTGGGTAACCGGAGCGAGTAGCAGGACGCCCTGGCTGCGAATAGCTTCTTCCAGGATAATCAGCTCCCGCTCGGTGAGGTCGTGGTCCACATAAAGCCGCAGCTCGCCAATATCACCTTCGGCGAACCTGGATTCGTGAACCTCGATGCCCTGGACGTCGGCGCTTAATTGTTCCGCAACGAGTTCCATTATTTCCTCATCTCCAATGTGTGTAGACGCCGCTCTATATCACAGCACTGACCGGTTAAGTTGATTAACTTATCTGAAACAGACTGGGGAACAGACGGGGTTGTGTTGGTCATATCGTTCAATTTTTGCACGATGTTGGATACCATGACTTCAAGTTTGGCCAAACGACTAGTATATGCAAACATGAATCCTGCTCCCGCGAGTAGCGCTCCTCCTAAAAAGCTTAATATTGCGATGGCCCATTCTGGCATAGGTCTAGCCCTCCTTTTCTCTCATCACCACACCGCTATAGACCCCGCGGTAACCGGCACCCAGTTGCGTATTTGCCAGTCTTCTCCCCATTGGGCCGACGGATTCGGATGAGCGTACATACGAAAAGTTGGTTGGTATTGATCCATATATTCTTCGAACTGATAGTTCGATACTGGGCCATCAAGTTGCCTGGACCCGATAACATAATTCATCGAATTAGTTTTAAGGAGCATAATCTTAAAGGGAGCCACGTTACCCTGACAGCTAACACTGATGGTATACTGGCCATCAGCCGCTGCCCCAACCGGTCCGTTGGCAATACAGGATACCGAACCGGTAAATTCATATGCCGAATCGGCAAATTCTCGAGGGTAGCGAAACTTGGTTGCCATCCATGCAGTGATATACTGCCCCGGTTCGAGATATATTTCGCATTCAATGCGGTCGCCAACGCTAAAATAAGTGCCTCCACTCGGTCGTTCCAGCACTGAACCGCGCACGGTGACGTTGGTACCCACGAAGAATCGCATGACGTCCTCGTAACCTGATATCGCCCGGGAACTCTCGAGGTTCATACTAACCTGCCAGAGGCCATAATCGGCCCAGTCAAGTCTGGTGATGACGCCGGTAACCAGCGAGCGATTGACAAGGCGCGATAGGTCGGTGGCCGGGAAGGTACCCCAGATATAACCACCCAGGCGCGGCAGATCAACGAAATAAGGCCCGTGGACATAGCTGGGGGCGCCGTAAATCATAGTGCTGACGTTCAGGATAACCTGGGGCGAGCTCGGCTTAAAGGTCATCGCAATTTGGGTTTCTTTGATTCCCACCGGCTGACCCGGTAGCCATTTCCTGGATGCAATATCAAACAAATTAGCATCCCAGACCTCACCAGGGATGGGATGGTCAGCGAACGCCAGGCTGAAAGCGTCCGGGGCAATCGGGTTTAACTCGACGGCCACTGCGGGTACTGCGTTCCGCAAGTCGCAGGAGGCCACGTAGGGTTCGTACCCACTGGCTGTCACCGACAGGGTATACAGGATATTGAGTACGCCAGTGAATTGGAAGCTGCCGGCGGTGCCCACCAAGACCTCGTTATAAACCTGGACCGTTTGCCCCTGGGCATCAGTGCGATAACCGGTTAGCATTACCTTGGCGCCCACAACGGGACCGCGGCCGGCGGTATCCATTACTGATCCATTCAGGACGGCCGTCGGCGTTGGCGCGGACACCATGATAACGCTTCGGTCAAAATCCGCGGTGAGCACAACGTCGTTGTAAACCACGGTTTCATAATCAGATGAGGTCAGTACAATCTCATAGACACCCTCGGGTACCTGGACTTTCAGCATGCCCTCATAGCTGGTTTGACCGGTATAGCTGGCCGGGCCAGTCAGATTGACGGTTATACCGGCCAGGGGAGCATAAGTCACCGCATCCTTGACCGTCAACAGTACCTGGTGTTGCGGGACGGTAATAACGGCATCGTCACCGATGGACTTAACGACGGTGCCGTCAGGGCCTAGCACCTTGACGTTTATCCGGGCCGTCTGCCCGTCTGTAGAGCTATTAAACATAAAAGACGAAGACTCGAGAGTGGCTGTCTCGTCAGCGGCAAATCCCTGAGTATTTGTCCAGTGTAAAATCGAATTATTGTTCAGGGTAACGTCTGCCATAAAGGTATACGTGGCCGCGGTCAGCGCACCGAGCTTGGTGGCCCGGTTGTGCACCACAAACCGCACCTTGTACGATACCCCGGGTTTAACTTGAAAAGGCATCGCGCCCCCCTTATGAAAACGACAGGTCTACGTCGTAGACTATCTGAGCAGCGGTGACCTGCATTTCGTTGCTGATATCCTTATGGCTACCGTCGGGGAATATTACCCTGACCGAAATCAGCCCGATATAACCGCCGGTATTCATCGGGACGCTAAATGGCAGGCTAAACGCCTGTGAGCCATTCTCTGCCATGGATACCTGTTTGTAACCCTCACCGCTGACGCCGTTGTAAAAATCAACGCGCACCTCGGTGCTGCCCGGATGATGAATATATGCAATGGTCGAAACCGCTAAATTTAACGGGACGGGAATCTTGGTTATGCCGTCCGACAACAGCTTGTAGCTGCGGTTAGCAACATTTAATTCAATGGAGTATGATTCGCCTTCCGCCAGCGGAAACGGCGAATTATGCGGCACTGGATTCCCGCTGGAATCTACAATGCCCACCGAAACGCTGGCCGAGGCAGTCTCTTCTTCCTGTCCGGCAGGAGGGGGATTGGCGCTTTTGCGCGTCAATAGATAAACACCCCCCGCCACCGCTGCCAGGCCTAAAGCTATAAGGCCCTTCTTTTCACCTTGTGTTTTACTATTCATATCCCCCTCCTGCCGTAATCAGGCAACGATTATTTTGGTGTTAGACGATTAACGAATTGGTGTAAGTATTCGGCACCGCGACCGACCAGGGCACCGGTAAGGATTTGACCGATGATACTGGCGGGTAAACCGAATTGTGTGAGCAGATCGACTTCGAAACAGATACATAGCACGACACCCACGAGTAAACCGGCAGCCATGATGACCTTTGGCCGCACGGCATCACTCAGCGGGGCCCACCAGATACCCAGTACATACTCGAGAAGAGCTTCCACCAACCAGGCCAGGAGTATCGGGATGGCCAGAAAACCGAGATTTTCCATGATTTAACCTCCTATATTAAAATTGCCCGGAGCACTCCGGATATCATTGCCGGACGAATTCTGCACGGGTCCTTAGCACAAATCGGATTGTCACCCTTGGTTTCGCAATACCAGCCGTTTTCATCCGTACCAATGTTGATAATGCGATGAAAACCGCCCTTGAAATTCTGATTAGGATACGGGAGTGGTTCCAGCACTGCATAATTAATGACGTCGCCGACAACCAGATCGGCATATTCCACCGGTTCGAGTAATACCAGCATGCCGTCATCAACGTATGGTTCCATGCTGTTAGACGGGGCTACCCCGCAAATGAAGCTGCCGGTCTTGAAACCGGATACTTTTAAATACATTGATGACTGCTCGTCACCGGTAAACTCCACGGAGTTGCCGGTAATGCGCACCTTCGGACTGGGCAGCTCGTATGGCGGCTGTAGCGGCGGCTTACAAAAGATCAAATTCTTCAGCCAGTCAAACATTAGTCTTGCTCCACAATCCAGTTGACGCCGTCATTCGCTGAATCGGCGCCGATCCACACCTCGTCTACCGTGCGAATGCGCAACTTAACCGTTTCATTGGCATCCAGGTAAAAGCTGTTTTTGGTGTTTTCTGCCAGGGCTTTGTTTCGGGCGATATAAATCATGCCGCCATTACCGCTTAATGCTTTGAGCAGCAGGTAGCACCCCTTGGGAATCTTAACTCCCTTGGCTAATTGCACCGCCGCGGTAATAGTGGGAACCAGGGTACGCTGGGCAACAAAGGTCCGGTGATTCAGTTGGCTTTCGTCAACTATTTCCGTTTTTTCTATTGCCGCATCCGGTACCATGGTTTGAGAATTATTTGGGATCCCCGAATCAACCACAGTTACTGTTCCTGTTGGTATTGGCATAATTCACCTCTACGCATTTTTCTTTCTTCGCGCCATAACGACATAAGGTTTGCTGCATTTCCTGCAAATCACATTCGCCGTCGAAACAGGCTCTTCCTGGGTGTGCCCGCAATAAGGACACCCGGTGGTTTTTACAACCGGGAACGGTGGTGTGTTCATTGCCTCTAGAATCGCTGAGAAATGAAAGGCTCCACTGAGCGGATTGGCCGCCAGATTGGTAATTTGCAGGTCCACGGTATGAGCTGTGGTAAAATCCGGGTCCAGCATAGCAATGTCATAAGTAGTTACACCGTTCCAGTACCAGTTTTCCCAGGCCTCAGACATGCCTTCGCCGGCCACCAGTAAGGTATCAAAATACAGTAATAATTCGCATCGCTGATCGGTATTCCAGTCTTTCATGATCATGATCAGGTTATATCCGGCCGGAACCGTGAATGGCGTGGCCACCCCGGTATCAACATCATAAATATGGGCCATCGTAGTAGCGGCCAGGCGATCCTGCACCCAGGGAATAAGATACGGATGAGCCACGGCGTCGGTAAAAACAACAGCGAAATCACATAGCTGCTGCGTGGCCGTCAAATGAACGCCGGCGCGGGACTTGGCCCCCGCTACTTCCAGACTAAAGTCCGGTCGCCCCGTACCCTTATTGGCCACCGAGGTTGTCATTTACTAACCCCCTCACGGATGGTTAAAATAATAATAATGCGATGATCGTATGCGGAGTCGCCATTGTTAATCTCGGCCCAGATCTCTTCACCTTTGGGCACCGCTTCCTCAACATCAAATGCAGGATGAGCATCATCGAGCGCAATGTAACCTTTATGAGGAAAGCAGCGTTCTGATCCGTGTCCGACAGCGACATCTACCAGGCTTTGACAGCCGGCAGGATACTGAAAATAGACATTGATTATCGTACCGTCAAAAGGACAGGACTCCTTGAATGTGTCGCCTGTCAACGGTTCCAAGGTTTCATCAAAGACGATCTGGTGCGTCCGCATATGAACTCCTGGGGCCTCCCTTTCGAGAGGCCCCTAGAAAGTTACTTGTTCCAGCCGCTTACCAGAATCGTGATCTTGCCGGGCTGGTTGATTGAGCGGACCCGGAATTTCCAGCCACTGAACAGGACGCGTGACGTCGCCAGGGCGCGTATCGAGTAAAAGTCAAAGCGCGGAGTATCTTGCTCGTAAACGAAGAACTCGGACGCCTTAAACATGTACTCCTTGAGCCACTCGTCGCCGTCTGTCTGCGGGAACTGACCGAGATAGAAGTTCGTCTTACTGGTGCGCCACTTTTTAGTGGACCCCAGGTTATTGAACTCCATTCTCATATCGTCAATTACGCGCATGCGCAACTGGGATAGTTCGAAGTCCGCTAGCTCGAGGTTGGAATCCTCGTTGTCACGGGCCCAGGTGGCCGCGGTCAGCGCGCCGAAGTCCTTCTGGTATTCGGGTAGCGCATCGACGGCTACGCACTGTATATTGAGCGACTTGGTTTCCGTGATCAGTAACGCCGTTTCTCCCGGCAATAAAATCGGATCGAAATCCGAAGCATAGATCTTACCCATAGGTAGTTACCTCCATTCGCCGACGTCGTCGGTAACTTAATTTCGCTTAATTGGTTGTTTTATGTAATCTCCATTATCTTGCAAAACGTATTCTGAATTGATGGCATGCTTAAGCACCTGGTCGTCGCCCTTAGCAGTTCTGACAACCTCCCACGGGGCAAAGACCTGCTCGCGCACCTTCTTGGCTTCCTGTTGGCCGTACCAGCCATACATTAGGCCGTTATAGGTTTTACCGGTGGCCGAACCGCGGGTATTGATAATCTCAACGCCTAAACCAAAGGCAACCCCCATCCAGAATTCCACGCCACCCTTTTCCTGGATGTACGTGGAGTTGGTCATCATGTCGATACCGTAGAGGTAGATCTTGTGGTATCCATCGATGACCCGGGGGCGGAGATCGCCGGGTTCCTGAACAGTAGTGGTCATCTGTAACGCCAGGGCTATCATGTACGCCAGGCTATTCGAGAAGAACCGCGTCGGGAACTTGGCGAGCACCGCTTCGATGGGGAACCTTAATACGGATATCCCTGCTTTTTCAAAGGCCGGCGTAACCTCAGGGAAACGCTCGGCCAGGATGAGGGGACACCCCAGTGATTTAATGATAGCGACGTTTGGAATATCTTCCATGACCTGGTCAGGGCCATCGGTCATGAAAAGTTTATCCATGCGCGGCGCGAACGTATACGTGCCGTTAACACCCCAGACTTCCTTGTCGTACCGGCATTCTGCGTGGGTAGGGCCGCAACCCAGGATGATCAGCTCTTTTAGCACTGCTTCACCTCGGCTGATTCACTTTTTTCCTCGGCAGCCTTTATACTTGCCTTAAACCGGTTCTCGATCTCGTCCTGCTTGTGAATGTCTTTAATAAAGTCACCCAGTTGATTGCAGGTATCCAGCGAGCCACGGGCATACTGGATATTTCGATCGATCTCCTCGAGTTTTTCCGCTGTTTGCAGCTTGTCCCGGCAGAGCTCGTTAAAACGCGTCTGAACTGATACGGCTAGCTCGGTTAAGCGCTGGTATAATCTTTCCATTCTGCGCTACTCCTCGTATCCGCAACCACCCACCGCACCCTGAGGCAACGTAGTGCCGTCCACCGGAATAACCGTGCATTGAGTCGAGAATTTGAGGCCAGGAGCCGGGAAGTCCACCTTTGCCATAGTAGGCACCAGGACGGTACCGTTGGCTGAACCGGGATATGCCGACGCTACGGGCATGCGGAACACCTGGCTCGCAGGTTTTGAGGTGGCGCCATAACTGGCGTCTTGTAGGGCGATGGCCACGGCCGAGGCGGCAGAACAAGCCCACAAGCTGCGCAGCCAGAAAACACGACCGGTGGTTAGGCCGACCGTGCCATGACACAGGAACAGGGCACCTGTTGAAGCAGCGTCGCCGCCGCTCGAGGCGTTACCCAGGACGCCATAAGGAACGCCTGATACTCCATAACGCATAATTTTAACCTCCTCAGGTTGTTCAACTCCTCTTTTCAAGGAGGTGATCGGTAGCTTGCCGGAGGCCGATCAATCCACTCCCTTCCCGGCAAGCTACCTATTATTTAGTTTTACGGGGACACGACGCGGCCTCTGGGCTCAACGATAATACCCTTGAGCAGTATGTATGCCGCAGAGCTGGCCTTCCTGACATATCGCGAGATGGTGTAGGCCGAGTTTTGCGGGATAATGACCCCACCCGGGGAGAAGCCCACCATACCGTCTTCGGGTTTCAGGCATTCAAGTTGCCATATCGCCCTGTCTGCCTCGCCGGTGTTTATCTTGAGGGCAGTGCAGGCGAAGGCATCAACAGCACACTTGACACCGAAAAAGCCCATGTAGCGGTTGGTGGCCATCGAACCGGTGGCCATTGTCTCGTAAGCATTCGGGGATGATCCGGTAACGCAGCCCCAGTCCTCCACGTCGGCATCAGCGCCGGCCGAATAAAGGGCCAGGTCTTCTTTAGCCCGGATGTCCCGCACGACAAGCTTCTCGGGAGCCATGCTCAATTCTCTGGAAGCCAGAGCGACGAGCTTTTCGATTAAGCGGTTGCGAATTGACGCAGCCTCGCCTTCGGCTAGCTCCGAGAACGGAACCAGCTGGATGAGACTTGCTGTTACTGGTGACATGGGCCAACCTCCTTAGTGTATTACGGGCTGATTACCTTACCGCGAGGCTCGACCGTGACACCAATCAGCTGGATATAGACAGGGATGGACTTCGCAGTAGCGACCGCGGCAATATTCTTCTGGTAGAAGTAGATGTTGTACGCGGCGTTCTGCGGGATGATGACGGCGCTGGGCGAGAAGGCGACCATGGCCTGTTTGTAAGCCTGGGCGCAGGTGAAGTCCCAGAGAGCCTTGGTGGCGCCGCCGACGCTGAACTTAATGAAGGAAACGCCTCCCTGGAGCTCAGCGTTAACCAGACGATCGGTGACACCCTGAGATGTGGCACCCTGGGCAAAGCGCAGGTCGCGGGCACCGAACAGGGCTACATATCTCTGGTCAGCCATTGTGGCATCGCCGGTAACCGTGGTATAACCGACAGTGGTGCCGGTCATATCGTGTTCCCAGTTCTCAGCGGTGCCGGTGCTGGCTGCGCCATAGTCGAAGCCAAGATCGGTGTAGGGCATGATGTCGCGGACAATCAGTTTGTCCGCCGGCATGTTCAGCTCTTTGCATGCCAGGGCAACTACCTGGGATATAACATTGTTACGGATCTGGGCAATCATGCCCGGAGTGCTCTCTTCGAGCGGAATCAGATGGGTTTGACAAGCCTGAACAACTGGTGACATTTTTATACCCCCGTTTCCTCAGCAGCCTATAATTTACCTACCGGTAGAAGCTGTCAGAGTGGTCCTGGTATTAGGGTTGGATTAACTGGACGGTTTCCTCGGAGCGCCCGGTCGGCGGAGCGATAACCGTCTGTGAGCCCAGGCGATGCCCGGAAATCGGAGTGCCGATGTTAATGTTGTAGACACTCAGGGCCTGGGTGGTTGCGGCGACAGCGCCGGTCAAAACGGCAGCCTGCCCGGCCTTCGCGCCGATGGTCGCCTTAGCTAATGCACC
>JAQTLG010000030.1 GCA_028715025.1 Dehalococcoidia bacterium
GATGCCCGTCATGACCTACGTCCTCGCCTCCGTCCCCCAGCGAATGACGGCGCAGGCCTCGGCCCTGCTGAACGTGTCCAGGACGATCTTCGCTTCTCTGGGCATAGCGGTCTTTGCCACCATGCTCGACACCTTCCAGAAAACCAACCTGTCGATGATGGTGCAGACCGTAACCCCGGATTCAGTGATAGCCCTGCAGGTGTTGTCGCAG
Organism: Dehalococcoidia bacterium; assembly: GCA_028715025.1. GTDB lineage: Bacteria > Chloroflexota > Dehalococcoidia > GIF9 > UBA5629 > CAIMUM01. The sequence continues at coordinate 212 of JAQTLG010000030.1, forward strand.
ATGCAGGTTTACTTTATGCAGCTGGGTATGACTCTGCAGGCGGCCCAGCAGGCGGCGGTCACCTATCTATTCCAGTATGTGAATTTACGGGCCAGCGTCATGGCCTTCGAGATGGATTACGTGATCAGCGCTATGGTGGTTATTGCCGGCATTATACCGGCCCTATTCTTGCCTTTCGGCCGCGTAAAGAAAGCCGGCGGGCCGGCTATACCGATGGAATAACACCTAAATCCACTTTTTCCTGTGGAAATAGAGCAGCATGCCTCCGGCCACCAGCAGCATCAGTAGAAGCACGCCCGGGTAGCCCCATTCGGAATTCAGTTCCGGCATGTAGCGGAAGTTCATGCCGTAGAGACCTACGATGAAGGTAAGTGGAATGAATATGGTGGCGACCACGGTCAGCACCTTCATCACTTCGTTGGTCCTGTTGCTCATGCTGGAGAGGTAGATGTCTATCAGGCTTCCCACCATCTCCCGCGTGTTCTCTATCAGGTCCATGGCCTCGAAGATGCGGTCGTAAACGTCGCGAAAATAGGCTACAGTCTTCTCCATGATGAGCGGTGAGTCCTTTTTTCCCAACTCGCTCAGTATCTCCCTCACCGGCCATACATACTGTCTCAATTGCATCATGCTCTTCTTGATGCCCTGGATGGAATTGAGCGTCTGGCGTGTCGGATTGGCCATCAATTCGTCCTGCTTGTCCTCAATCAGGTCGCCGAAACTCTCGATGGTGTTGAAATAGTTATCCACGATGGTATCTATGATGCGGCAGGCCAGGAAGTCAGGTCCCATTTTGCGTACGACCGAGCCGGCGATCTTTATTTCGGCGCGCAAGTCCCCGAAAAAATCCCCCGGGCTTTCCTGGAAGGTTACCAGGAAGTTCTTGCCGAATACGATGCTGAGCTGTTCCGCTTCGATCGAGCTGCTGGCTTTATTGAACTCGAGCATTTTAAGGATTATCAGCATGTAGCTGCCGAAGTCTTCCTGCTTTACCCTATGCCCCGTGTTGGCGATATCCTGTATGGTCAGCTCGTGCAGGTTAAAGATACTGCCGATCGATTGCAGCAGATTGGCATCTGTGACGCTGTCGACGTTGATCCATGTGATGCCGGATTTCTCTCTGCAGGCACCGCAGTCTTCGATGGAAGCGCCGGTCACGATCTGGTAATCAGTTTTATCGTAGTAGATGATGCTGATTGCGGAAGCTTCTGGTTCACTCATAAGTACCCGTTCCGATTCAATGTGTTTTTCCCCTTGCCATCGAGGCAAATATACCACCAATGCAGAGTGCCGTAAAGATGGCGAAGGCCGTCTGCAGGCTTTGGACGTACTGCGGATACACTTCAGGTGTGACCTGAACGCGTCCCATGAAAAGGGAGATCAGCAGCATGGCGATACCCAGGCTGAACATCTGGCCGGTGAGGCGCATGGTGGCGAGCGTGGCTGATGCTACTCCCAGCGATTTCTTGTCCACAGAGCTCATAACCGCGTTGATATTGGGCGAGGAGAAGAGGGCGAAGCCTGCGCCAAGCATTATCAGACAGAATATAATGTACCATGTGGCGGTATCCGCTCCGATAAACATCAGCAACAGCAATCCGGCGGCTGTCAGCGCCATGCCCGCAGAGGCGAGCAGACGTGGCTCGATCCTGTCTGAGAGGCGGCCGGTGAGAGGCGAGAAGACGGCTTGGACCACCGGCATGGCTACCAGCACGATACCGGCGTCGGCCGGTGTCAATCCTTTGATATATTGCAGGTACAGGCTGAGTAAAAAGCCTACTGCGAAGGTGGCGCTGTAGTTGATGAAGGCTGCCAGGTTTGAAAAGGCGAATACCTGATTGTGGGCAAAGAGGGTTATGTCGAGGATAGGGCTGATGTTCAAGGTCTCCCATTTAAGGAAAATGAGCAATATGACCAGCCCTGACCCCAGAGAGACGAAGCCGTGCGTGGAGGGTAACTCGGAAAGCCCGTACATCAACGCCACCAGCCCCGCGCCGTAGATAACCGAGCCGAAGAGGTCGAACCTCTCACCACGCGCCTCGGCCCACTCGGGCTTCAGTTTCCAGATAGTTACCACCACCAGCAGCGTGCAGAGCAGCGTATTGAGCCAGAAGATGCTGCGCCATCCCATGTACTGCGTCATTATGCCGCCCAGGAAGGGGCCCAGCGACAGTCCCAGGTAGGTGATAGCGATATTGATACCCATAGCCCGGCCCCTTTCGCCCGGCGGGTAGACTGAGGAGATAATGGCCGCACTTGTGCCGAAGAGCATCGCCCCGCCCACTCCCTGCAGCACGCGCGCGGCGATGAGTACCGGGGCTGACCAGGCCAGCGCGCAGATCACCGAGGCCCCACCGAAGACTACGCCTCCCCAGATAAAGACCTTTTTTCGCCCGCTGATGTCCGCGATGCGGCCCAGCGGAATTAGAAAAACCGCTGCCGAGAGGATGAAGGATGTGGCGATCCAGCTGAGCGTAATTGCGTCGGTGGCAAACTCCATGCCCATTGTAGGAAGCGCGATGTTGATCGATGCCGACATGAAAGGCGTAAGGAAAGCCGCGATGGAGGTCACCAGCAGTACGGCCGTCTTGTGGTCTTCAATTTTGGGTAGTGTATCCATGTGCTCAGCGGCCAGGTCTATTTCACGCTAAATCGAGCCACCTGTGGATGTGTTAAGAAGTCCCAGTTACCTGTAGCGCCACGGTTCAGAGCGCCCAGCTCGATGTGCAGCATGGCTATCCCACAGTCCAGCCGCCTGGCTACGTTGAATTCAGGCCCGCGGTCTTTTACGTACACCGTGATGCTGTGCTCTTCAACCAGGAAGCCCCATGGCTGACGGTTCATAGCCGACGGGGCCAGACGGGCTGCTTCGACTGCCGACCTTGCCCAGGCTGGCCAAGAGGATTGAGGTAGCCCGCTGACCATGGCGGTCAACGGCTTGCGCTGGTGGTTGCTGCCGAAGCCGGTTAATACCTTCTCCTCAAATGACCACTTCTCGGTAGTGTGGCCTACCGGCGATACGCAGATAAGCTTCTCAGTTTTTTCCAGCTTTATTATGGATTTTACGGCCCTGGTATTATAGGTCAGCGCCACCCAGCATGTGCCCAGGTCGAGCGAAGTAGCCCCGAGTATAGCGGCCTCACCCGTGTAGCCCATTTTCTCCTGCATGTTGGGATTGGAAGTATCGCCTATGAAGGCTAAAAAAGCCGGCGCATTCTTGATGTTTCCATAGAAACCAAGCGCGTTGGCGAAGATATCGTCGGGCGGCTCGTCGATGAACTCCACACGCACACCGTTAAAGGGTCTGAAACCACTGCACACTTCGTGCAGGCGCTGCCTGGCCTCCGCTGCTATGGGCCTGTCCTTCTGGTATTGGCGGCGGGAGCGCCTGACGTTGATGGCCGGGTACCAGTACGGCTGTATTTCCAGCATAGTTAGATATTATTATATCTGATTTATATACAGGTCATTGCCAGGAGCGCAGCGACGCAGGGTAGGAATTGTCATTGCGAGGAGAGCAGCGACGAAGCAATCTTGTACGTGATTGCGGGGACACCGGATTGCCACGGCCTTCGGCCTCGCAATGACATTTATCAAACAGCCTTGCGCTTCTCAACTAGTCGCGCCAGCAGGATGCTGAGCAGGTACAGTATGATCAACGGCAGTGCCACCAGCGTCTGGTTGACGGGATCGAGAGTGGGCGTGATCAACGCGCCCAGCACAAAGGCCAGAATGACAGCCCATTTCCATTGATTTGCCAGCCATTTCCAGGAGAGTATGCCCAGCCTGGCCAGGAAGGTAGTGATAACGGGAGTCTCGAATACCAGGCCGATGGCCAGCAGCAGCCTGGAGACGAGCGAGATATAGTTGCCTATCCTGATCTGGGGAGTGGCTATGTCCGCGCCGAAGCTGAGCAGGAATTGCATGGCGGGCGGTATAAGCACGAAATAGCCGAAAAGGACTCCCACCGCGAACATCAATATGATGAAGGGCAGGATTATCCAGACATATTTTTTCTCCTGCGCTGTGAGGGCCGGCGTCACGAAGGCTATTAGTTCATATATCAGCACGGGCATGGATATGATGATGCCGCCGATCAGGCATACCTGCATATAGGTGCTCAGCATTTCGGTCACCTCTACGAAAATCAGGCTTACTCCGCCGGCGGGTTTGATGAGTATGGCGAAAAGCTGATCGGCGAAGGCGAAGCAGATGATGACGCCGGCGGCAATGGCTATCAGGCTGACTATTAAACGTCGCCTTAATTCTTCAAGGTGCAGCGAGATGCCTTTGGAATTCGATACGCTCATGGGGTGGGATTCAGGGCTTTGCCTGATCCGAGCGCCTGTCCACCGTGCCGTGTCCGCCCGGTTTCTCTCCTTCCAGTTCTTCGTTCAGTTTTTCTTGTATATCCGAGGCGTCTTTTGAAAGGTTGCGCATGACGTTGCCGGCCGTCCTGCTTATCTCCACGATGCGTTTGGGCCCGAAAAGCACAAAGGCAATAAGGAGGATGAAAATTATCTCCGGCAGGCCTATTCCGAAAAAATCCATGGCTTACAACTGCCTCATAGGAGTGGTTGGAACGGCGATTGTTAAGATTATGTTTTAGAGTTGTCCTTGTCCGCAGCCCCGGCATCGGCCTTGCTTAGATTATTCGTCTTATCTTTGTCACCCTCGCCCGAAGCGCCTTTGCGGAAATTGCGTATGGCTTTGCCCAGGGCTTCGCCGATCTGGGGCAGCCGCGCCGCGCCGAAAACAAGCAGCACTATAACCAGGACAAGTAACAGCTCAGGTATGCCGAAACTGCGAAACATAGCTCACTTCCTGTTCAAATAAGTCGCATCTTTATAGAAGATACGTACGGGTAATTTCTAACACAAATACGCTGCTTAGTCAAAAGAGCTAATCGTATGCTCAGACCGTGACGCGGATGGCGGCCTCTCCTTCCACCGGACACTTGTATTCGCACAGGCCGCAGCCGATGCAGCGCCCCGGCTGGACCGTAGGACGCTGTAGATATATCTTGCTTCCGTCCTCCTTTGTCACCTCGACGCTGCTCAGCCGGACGGCCTTGTGCGGCACGGGGCACATCTCCTCGCAGACGATGCAGGGGGTGTTCTTGGCCCAGGGCAGGCAGCGGTCCCGATCGATGAAGGCCCTGCCGATAACCGTGACCTTTTTCCGGGGCAGTGGCAGTTCGGGGATGGCGGCTGTCGGGCAGGTTTTGCCGCAGGCATTACAGGAGTACTGGCAGAAGCCGCTGCGCATAACCAGCACAGGAGTCCACACGGTTTCGCCGCCCGCCTCCAGTTGAGAGGGTTGTATAGCGCCGGTGGGGCAGGCCTTTATGCACTCGCCGCAGCGTATACATTTAGCCGTCATATCCTGTTCGGTTGAGCCAGGCGGACGTATCAGGTACTGGCTGTGCCGACTGAAGATGTTGAGCTTTAAGAGCACTGCCAGCAGTATACCCGTGCCCAGTCCCAGTAAAAGCTGGCGTCGCACCGGGTCGTAGCTGTTGAGCTTGGAGGCCTTATATACGGGCCCGAAATCGCTGGTCGAGCAGGGGCAGGAGTCCATGCATTTCAGGCACATTATGCATTCGCCCGGATCGCTTGAGCAGTCCTTCTCCCTCTTTATTGTGCCCGTGGGGCAGACATCCTGGCAGAGCTTGCATTTGATACAGCTTGCATTAACGCGGCGACGCACAATGCTTACTTTACTTAGCAGGCCGTAGAAGGCACCCAGCGGGCAGAGGTAACGGCACCAGAAGCGCTCGGCCAGAAAGTTGAGCAATATGAGAGCGATGAAGATGCCCCCGAAGATCAGTCCGTCGCGGTAATACAGCGGGTCGGCGGGCAGCAGCGATGATCTGACAGCCGTGTCGAAGCGTGACAGCGGCTCCTGCAGTGCAGGTACGTTGTTCATCACAGACTCCACCGCGTTGATTATAAAGTCCAATGCGGGCCAGACGGCTGTTGAGAAAGTGCGCACAAATATCGTCATAGGATCGAATATCAACAATGTGAGGTTGGCGAGAATAGCCGCGCTTGCGATGGCGAGTAGTATGATATATTTGATCGATCTCCAGCTGTCCGCTATCTTGATTTTTTTACTCCGCCAACTGTTGAAGGAGAACCATTCCAGCAGCGTACCCATAGGGCAGAGCCAGCCGCACCAGGCGCGACCCAGGATCAGCGCCAGGACGATGATTACAAGTGAGATGACCAAATATGGCTGTAAGCTTCTTCCTGCTATGGCGCCGGCCAGCATGGCTAATGGGTCCAGCCTCATCAGCAGCGGCACGCCGCCTAAGAAAAGGACGATGAAGCCCAAGAAGAAGATGATCTGAACTGCCGTGCGCAGTTTGAGCCAGCTTCGCGCATTCCAGCCGGCGGTGTTATTTTTCTCAGCTGCCAAGCGTTATTTCCTTGATGTCCAGTTTATTCAGATCGCTGCTGCCCAGCCCCATCTCTGTGGCGATCTTGATATATGGTATATCGTCCGGCCGCAGTTTGAACAGCGACGTGGCATAACTATCCACCGCCACCATATCCGTCCCGGCAATCACGGTGTCCAGCTTTCTAACATCGTTGAGATCGCCGCCCGTAGGACCGTTGGCCGTCAGTATGCGTATGGCGTCGATGATGGTTAAAGTGGGCCTGACGCGACTGGCCAGGTCGGCGATGCGCTGGCCCAAGTTGAGATGGAAGAGCTGCGCCATATTGACGACACCCATCAAGTTCTTCATGCCCAGCGTGAGCCGCGAGGCGCTGTGGTGCTTGGCGATGGGCATATTGATCAGGACGTCCGCCTTAAGAATATCCTGGTAGATATCCCACTTCTTAATATCTCTGCCCAGTGGGATATCGGTGGAGGCGTATTTGAAGCGGGACATCAGCTCGATCTCACCTCCCGCCTTTTCTACTTCCTCCCTTATGCCGCTGTTGAGGAAGCCGGATTCGGCGGTTCCGCTGAAAGGCTTGTCCATCACCCTGACCCTGCCCGCACCGGCTTCCAGGCACATGCTGGTCACAGCTGCCACCAGCCAGGGATTGGTGGTCGCAGCGTACTCGTATGTGCGCATGGCCGGGCCGATGTTGGGCTTGATGATGACATTGTCGCCCTTCTTGACGAAGCGTTTTATGCCGCCCAGCAGATCAATGGCCTTGCGCGCCAGGGTCTCAGGCTCGCCTCCGCGTACCACAACCAGATCAGGGTATTTGACGGCGGAAGGTCCGGTGCCCTCCGCCGTTGGAGTGCCTGGGGCCGGTGGAGTTTGTGGAGGACTGGGTGCAGCCTGAGGTGACGAGCATGCGCTGATGAACCTGGCGGCCAGGATGGCGCCAAGTCCGGCCAGTGCATATTTAAGGAAATCGCGGCGGGTGAATTCTGCCATATGTTAAATGAATTATAGGAATCAGCAGGTGGAGGGTCAAAAGCAGGTGATTGTTATTACATGAGAATATGCCTTGTTGCTTTTGAATCCTGATGTGATAATAATTATAATTGCGTTTAGATAAATAGCAGGAGGTTGTGTAATGGCAAGTTTGACTGAGGATATGAAGGCCCTTCTGGCGGGGAGGCAGGTATACGTGGGCACTGCCGGTGCCGACGGTCAGCCGAGCATTGCGATGAAGGGCAGCAGCCAGGCGATGGACGACGAGCATATCACCTTTTTCGAGCTCGTAGGCGGAAGGACCTGGCAGAACATACAGAAGAATCCCCGGGTGGCGATAGTGGTGGCGGACTGGAGCAAGATGAAGGGCTACAGGTTCGAGGGCAAAGTGGAGGAGAATATCACATCCGGACCGCTCTACGACGAAGCCAAGAAGCTGGCTGAGCTGATGAAGATCCCCTTCCCTCCCAAGGCCGCGGTCAAGGTAAAAATAGAGGAGATTTACAACCTCGGCAAGGGCGGTATGAAAGTATCCTGACCTTGAGCCAAAATAAAGGAAGGAGGCAGAAAAATGTCAGTTGATTACCCGGTAAGTCTGAAAATCGATTACCCGGACCGCAACCTGAACCGCCTCACGAGTTTCTTCCGCATATTTACGGTAATTCCCATTTTGATCGTTCTTCTTCTGCTGGTGGGCAGCAGCTTCCAGATGGGCTCCAAGGAAGCAGGAACGGTTGTATCCGGCGTCGGCCTGATCATGCTTCCGCTAGTGCTGATGCTGCTCTTTCGCAGAAAATACCCGAAATGGTGGTATGACTGGAACCTCAACCTCTCCAAGTTCTGCTACAGGGTGGCATCCTACCTTTACCTGATGAGTGACGTTTATCCCTCCACCGATGAGGAGCAGAACGTCCAGCTTGAGATGCCGTACCCGGATGCCTCGGGCCTTAACCGCTGGCTGCCGCTAGTCAAGTGGTTCCTGGCGATCCCACACATTATCGTGCTGTGTTTCCTGTGGGTAGCCGCCCTGGTGGTAATAATTATCGCCTGGTTTGCCATCCTCTTCACGGGCAGATTTCCCAGGAACCTTTTCGATTTCCTGCTGGGCGTGATGCGATGGGGTTTCAGAGTGATGTGCTATGCCATGATCATGATCACTGATAAATACCCACCCTTCGCCCTGGACACTTAGAAGTAATGGCAGTAGATACAACCGCACGTACGGAACGCTTCCAGCGTATAAAGAAGGAGCTGCTGGGAAGCAGGGTGCACCTATGCCCCGAACGTGCCTATCTGGTTACGGACTTCTATAAACACCACGATGACCCATCGCAGCCAATCATAGTGCGCCGAGCCATGGCGACCCGTTACATTCTCCAGAACAAATCGATACATATTTATCCCGATGAGCTGATCGTGGGGAATATGGGCAGCTACCGCATCTCGGCACTCATGCAGCCGGAGCTCAGCGGTGTCTACATGGGAACTGACATCCCGCGCATCGATAAACGGAAGACCACGCCCCTGCTGATGCCGTGGAAGGACCGGCTGAGGATCTTGTTCGACATCATCCCCTACTGGCTTTTTCGCAACATGCCCTTCAGGGCCTTTTTCCCCCATATGCGCAGATTCTTTCAGTACGCAGCTGAACAGCTCAAGGCCACTTTCTATCTCATCAACGAGGCCGGAGGTATCGGCCATTTCCTGCCTGATTATGAGAAGATGCTCAAGCTGGGAGTGAAAGGATACCTTGAATCAATGGAAGGCCGCGGTGGCGACCTGCCGAAAGCAGCAGCCATAGTTTGCGAAGGACTGCTGAACTACGCCGGACGGGTTGCAGACGAGGCAGCGCGAATGGCAGCCTCCGAACAGGATTCGGCAAGGCGCGCTGAGCTGGAGGAAATAGCAGCCATCTGCAACAGGGTGCCCCGTAATCCGGCGCAGACATTTCAGGAAGCTCTACAGTCCCTGTGGCTCACGCACATGGCCGTCTGCCTGGAGAGCATTAACTCGGCCGTTTCCTTCGGCCGCATGGACCAGTATTTATATCCGTACTACCGGCATGACATGGATGCTGGAGGGATAACCCCGGATAAAGCCAGAGAGCTGCTGCTATGCTTCTCGGCCAAGGCGGCCGAGCATGTTTTCCTGCTGTCCGAGAGCGTCAGTCAGTATCACGGAGGCTACCTGGTGGTACAGGCCGCAATTATCGGCGGTATGGACCGGGGTGGTGTGGACGCCACAAACGAATTGACATACGTAATGCTTGATATGATGGAGGAGTCGGGCCTGCGCGATCCCAACTACCAGGCGCGAGTGCACAGCAGTTCTCCCGAAAAATATCTGAAAAGGGTGATTGAGGTGGCCAAGGCGGGCAACGGCGTGCCCGCTGTATTCAGCGATGAAGCGGCCGTCAGGTCGCTGGTCGCCAACGGTATCCCTCTCGAGGAGGCCAGGAACTATGCGGTGGTGGGTTGCGTGGAGCTGGCCCTGCCCGGCAGGAGCTTCTTCTCCACCGACGCAGCCCTGATGAATATGCCGATCTGCCTCGAGATGGCGCTTAACCGCGGTCGCCTGTTCAACAGCCGCCGGCGGCGGGGCGCTCCTACGCCGGACCCCGCCGGATTCGCATCCATCCGTGATGTTGTGGACGCCTATACCACACAGGTCAATTATGTGGTTGACCGGCTGGTGGACGATATACAGATGGTGGAGCTCGGCAATCGCAACTACCATCCCACGCCCTTTTCCTCCATGCTGGTGGATGGTTGCCTGGAGTCGGGAAAAGACATCAGTGCAGGAGGGGCGCTGTTCAACTCCAGCGGCATCCAGGGAGTGGGGCTGGCAGACGTGG
>JAQTLG010000031.1 GCA_028715025.1 Dehalococcoidia bacterium
GCGAAAGCCGCGGAATTCACTCCGCCCTATGATCAAGAGCTGAGGCCCGAGGGGCTGACCTTCAATGCAACCATACCTGTTACGTACGGGAAGCGGGTCCTGGCTTCTTTGGGTGTTTACTCCCATTCCCTAAACGACATGCCCGATGTGGTCCGCAACTCACTGGAAGCCATTGCAGCAGACATAGGTATCGTGATTGAACGCATCGGGACCAGGCGGGAGCTGCAGAGAAGCGAGGAACGCTATAAGGTTATAGCTGAGAACACCAGCGATGTAATATGGTCCGCTGACAAATACCTCCACTACACATATTTCAGCCCATCGGTTTACAAGCAGAGAGGTTTTACACCGCAGGAGATGCTGCAATTGAAAATGGAACAGGTCGTAGCACCTGGATCTATCGAACCCGTCATGAACGGCGTGGCGGGAGCCATAACGCGGTTCGAAAGCAATCCGGGACAGGGGCCGGTCACATACACAGGTGAGATGGAGGTCTTCTGCAAGGATGGTCCCACAAAATGGACCGAGACATCATTCACGGTCATCGGCAATGAGCAGGGCAAATTCAATGGAGTCATGGGTATTTCGCGTGATATTACGCAACGCAGGCGTGCAGAGAAAGCGCTGATCGAAAGCGAAACGAAATACCGCAGCCTGATCGAGACTTCGTCCTCGGGTGTGGCCGTGGCCGATGAAACAGGCGTCCTGACCATGGTCAACGACAGACTCTGCCAGATCTACGGTTATAGCAGAGACAAGGTCCTGGGCAGGCAGTTCTTCGATTTCATTCATCCCGAAGATAGAAATAGAATAGTCAATGATTTTATGGAGGCAGTGGCGAAGGCTCAGACACTGCCGGCGATTGAGTTCCGCGGCCTGCGTAAAGATGGCTCCGTCATCTGGCTTTTCACCAGTCCCAGCGCCCTTGTCATAGAAGGGCAACTGGCGGGCTTCAGCGTGATCATCCAGGATATAACATCGCTAAAACAGGCGGAGGAAGCTCTCAAGGAGAGCGAGCAACGTTACCGCTCATTATTCCACCATAATCCTGCCATGACCTACTCTATCGACCGACAGGGATATTTCACCAGCATCAACGCAGCTGCACAAAAGGTATCGGGCTATTCAGAGGAAGAAGCATTGAAAATGCATTTCAGCCAGCTTGTTCCACCTGAAAATATGGAGATTGTCAAACAGCATTATGAAGGATCATTGAGAGGTGAACCTCAGTCATACGAGACTGCATTTATTACTAAAGACGGCAGAAAAATAGACGTGAATGTTACCGGCATACCTATCATTATTGATGGCAATACTATCGGCGTCTACGGTATAACCGAAGATATCACCGGGCGCAAAAAGGCGGCGGAAGATCTGCGGGTAGCGCTTGAGAAGGTCAGTTCTACACTGGACGGCACAATTGAGGCCATAGCCATGATGAGCGAGTTGCGCGATCCCTACACCGCCGGCCACCAGCGCATGGTCAGCCAGCTGGCAGTGGCCATTGCAGAGCAGCTAGGGCTGGAACAGGACCGGGTGCAGGACCTTGCTGTAGCAGGATTGCTACACGATGTGGGTAAAGTCTATGTGCCATCGGAGATACTGAGCAAGCCGGGCAAGCTTACCAGCCTCGAGCTCGGTCTGGCCAAGGCCCATGCCGAAGCCAGCTATAATATCGTCAGGTCCATTAAATTTTCGGGACCGATCGCGCATATTGTATGGCAGCACCACGAAAGGATCGACGGATCGGGCTATCCACAGGGCCTTGTCGGCGACCAGATCATGCTGGAAGCGAAGATACTAGGCGTGGCTGATGTGGTAGAAGCCATGGTCTCACACCGACCCTATCGTCCCGCCCTGGGCCTGGATAAAGCGCTGGACGAAATAGTCAGGAACCGCTCCATCCTCTACGATGCGCAAGCGGTGGATGCCTGCCTGCTGCTGTTTAATGAAAAGGGATTCAAATTCCATGATTAGCGGCCGGGAACGAAAGCTCCTGCTGCCTACGTCGTACAATAGCCAACACAATTGAATTTATTTAAAGATTATGAATTCAAATAATCGGGCTTTCAGTCTGCTCAGCAAAGATGATATCTATCTTTTTAATGAGGGCAGCCACGTCCGCCTTTATGATAAGCTGGGGGCACATCCGATCCACCAGGACGGGTATGACGGCACCTATTTTGCAGTCTGGGCGCCTAACGCCCGGCATGTTTATATCGCCGGGGATTTCAACGGATGGGACAAGAGGGGCTTCAGATTGTCTCCCTGTGAAAACTCAGGCATCTGGGAGGGCCTCGTGCCCGGCCTCGACAATGGATCCCTCTATAAATACCATATCGAGTCCAATATCCGTCGCTACAAGGTTGATAAAGCCGACCCCTTTGCCTTTCACTGCGAAACCCCGCCTAAAACGGCATCCATAGTCTGGGACTTATCTTACACTTGGAAAGACCAGCGATGGATGGAAAGGCGCGGCAAGGCCAACGGGCTGAATGCCCCCATATCTATCTATGAGGTGCACCCAGGATCATGGATGAGACTGCCCGAAGAGCATGATCGTTATCTCAGTTACAGGGAACTTGCTCCCAGGCTTGCTGATTATGTCAATAATATGGGCTTCACCCATGTAGAACTGATGCCGATCATGGAGCACCCTTTCTACGGCTCCTGGGGATACCAGGTAACAGGATATTTCGCGCCTACCAGCCGTTATGGAACTCCCCAGGATTTCATGTACCTGGTGGATTATCTTCATCAAAACGATATAGGAGTAATACTCGACTGGGTCCCATCACATTTCCCCACCGATAACCACGGACTGGGATTCTTCGATGGCACGCACCTTTATGAACATGCAGATCCGCGCAGAGGGTTCCACCCTGACTGGAAGAGCTACATTTTCAATTACGGCCGCCACGAGGTGCGCAGCTTCCTGCTGAGCAGCGCCGTGTTCTGGCTGGATAAATACCATGTGGACGGACTCCGTGTGGATGCCGTGGCCTCCATGCTGTACCTCGACTACTCTCGTAAGAAAGGGGAATGGGTACCTAACAAATTCGGGGGCCGGGAGAATCTCGACGCAATCTCATTTCTGCGCCGCTTCAACGAGGAGATTTATGGCAGTTATCCGGACGCGCAGACCATTGCCGAGGAATCAACCGACTGGCCCATGGTCAGCCGGCCGACTTATGTGGGAGGATTGGGCTTCGGCATGAAATGGGATATGGGATGGATGCATGATACGCTGGAGTACTTTTCCAGAGATCCCGTTTATCGGAAATATCACCACGACAAGCTTACATTCCGCATGCTGTACGCCTTCAGTGAGAACTTCGTCCTGTCCCTGTCTCACGATGAAGTAGTGCATGGAAAATCCTCGCTGATAGGTAAAATGCCCGGCGACGATTGGCAGAAGTTTGCCAACCTGCGCCTGCTGTTTTCCTGCATGTTCACACAACCGGGTAAAAAGCTGGTTTTCATGGGGAACGAGCTCGGCCAATGGAAGGAGTGGGACCACGAGAAAAGTCTGGACTGGCATCTCCTACGTTACACTCCCCACAGCGGATTGCAGAAACTGGTGCAGGACATTAACCGCCTCTATGGAAGTGAGCCAGCGCTTTACGAGCTGGATTTCGATGCCGGCGGGTTCGAATGGGTGGACTGCAATGATTCGATGCACAGCGTAGTAAGCTACTTGCGCCGTGGAACCTCAACAGAAGACATTTTTCTTATAGCGTTGAACTACACTCCCTTGCCGCATTACGCATACCGTGTGGGTGTTCCGCGGGGAGGAAATTGGAAAGAGGTACTCAATAGCGATGCTGCGGAATATGGTGGGAGCGGTCAGGGCAATCTCGGTGCAGCCGAAGCCGAATCAAAGTCCTTTCACGGCAGGCCGTATTCGCTCAGCATCACACTGCCTCCGCTGGCGGCGGTGATTTTTAAATCTTCCCCACAATGACAGGCCGTCCCAGAACACAGATGCTGAGTGGATACTTATGTCCGCCCACAAAGTATAAGAGAATCATTTCAGACAGGTATTTCCACGTTTATAATGGTGCCCCTGCCTCTAACCGAATCGATATCCACTTTCCCACCGAGCATCTGTACACGCTCTACGATGCCGGCCAGACCCAGTTTGCCATCCCGCGGCAATAAATCAATCTTCCCGGCCAGGTCAAATCCCACTCCACGATCTATCATGCTGACCTTGATATTGTGTTCTAGATATTCAATCAGCACGGTAGCCGATGAAACCTTGGCATGCTTGGCGGCATTGATAAGAGCTTCCTGGATGATGCGAAACAGCGCGAGCTCCGTATCCGGCTGGAGCCGTTTCTGTTTGCCTGTGGCATTAATCTCAACTTCCATGTCATACATTTTCTTAAGTTCGCCTTTAAGCCACTCCAGCACAGGGAGTAGGCCGAGGTCATCCAGAACCGGTGGGCGTAGCTGGCGGCTGAATCGCCTGACCTCTTCAACCGCCGATTTCATTCTCTGATATATGGCATCGAGCTTTACCTTTTCCGCATTCGTGAGATCAGGTTTGCCCGACCGGAAATTATCCATCTGATAGATCAGTGCTACCAGCGTTTGCACCGTTGTATCGTGGAGTTCTCTAGCGATATATTTTCGCTCCTCCTCCTGTACCCGGGTGATCTGCCTGGCATAGTAGCGCAAGTTCTGCTCAGCTATATGCCTCTCTGTCACGTCCTCCAATATCTCGATGGCCCCTATCACCCTTCCCCGGCTGACAAGCGGGCTGGCCGTGAAATGGTACCACTTGCCGTTTTCGCCCAGCGATGGAAAGAAATCCTCTGCTTCATAGGCGCCCCTGATCAGAGCCGATTTTCTGGCGCTGCCATGGTACCGAGCCGATATCTCCTCCTCCGAAGCTCCATCCGCTATGAGGTCAGCCAGTACCGGCCTTTCCTTCCCATAAAAGGCTTTCCACTGATTGTTCGTCCCCATCACCTCTTCCTTGCTGATGCCCGAAAGCACTTCCAAGGCCTTGTTCCATTGAATGACATGGTGCTTTTTGTTTACGGCAAACACCGGAAGGGGGAAACGGCCCAGCACACGAGCCAAAACAACGTCGGAGCTGGTTCGCAGATCCTCTCTATCATGGTAGAGTATGACTATAAAAAAAATGAGCAGCCCTGCCGTGATAGCCAGGGCGATCAACAGTATTAAGATAACGTTAATATAAGACATGGCCGCCCGGTCAACTCAGGTCTTTGAGACTCAACCAATTCCTCTTCATGGCTTCGACCACCGCCTCTGTCCTTGAGCCTACTCCCAGTTTACTGAAAATGGTCCTGAGGTGGCTCTCTATAGTGCTCACGCTCAGGTGGAGCTCCTGTGCAATGGCATGGTTGCTCAGGCCGCCGGCGGCCAGTTTCAGTACAGTTATCTCCCTTTCGCTGAGCAGTTCCATCGACGGTTCTTCCATAGCATCGATCTTACCCGTGCGGAATTTCTGCAGAACCTTCTTTGCTATGTTGGGATGCAGCACAGACTCACCTTTATATACGGTCTTGATAGCCTCCACCAGGTCAGCCACACCGACGTCCTTCAGCAGATAGCCGGCGGCGCCCGCCGAAAGCACCGAGAAAATATACTGCTCATCATCATAGGCTGTGAGCACGAGTATAGATACGCCCGGGTGAAATGACTTGATCTGTCTGGTAGCTTCAATACCGTTCAGCCCGGGCATAGCTATGTCCATGATTATTACATCGGGTTTCAGCCCCCGGGCCAGACTGACGGCCTCGTCGCCGTTGCTCGCTTCACCAACAATCGTGAACTCCGGCTCGCGTGTCAACGCCTCCCGTATGCTCTCCCGTACAACGGCATGGTCCTCGGCAAGCAGTATCTTAATCGAATCCAATGTTATATCCCGGCAAATCTGAAGTAAGTATACAACCCAGCTTGAACGCAAGCAAAGCTGCCGCCCCATTCATGACCTTGATCTTAATTACGATCCATATAGTACAGTCCTATCGTGCATCCGTGCCAAGTGCTCCCTGCAGCAGATCTACCAGGTCGGATCCGCCCTTTTTCTGGACAAAGGACAATATGATAGGCAGGAATTTTGCCACCATGCCGGGATCAATTCCCAGTTTTTCAAATGCTCCGGCCAGCTGGGCCAGCTTCCCAAGTTGCCCCAGTTGCGAATCCCCACCTGTAGCCGTTGCCAGCTTGCCCACCATATCCATTAATCCACCACCACCCGCTGAAGTCTTCCCACCTCCACCAGTCAATCCCCCAAACGCATCCATTAAGCCACCGACACCACCACCTGCGCCCTCTGCCCCAGGTACTGATTTCGCCAGTTTACCGATCTCGGGAATGGCATTGGTCAACTTCGAAAAATCATCGCTCCCCATTTGTTCCCGAGCCATTTTGAAGATTGTGCCGGCACCGCCCTCAGCTTGATCTTTATCAACCCCCAGATTCTTTACAAGCAAATCAACCAATTCCATTTCAACACCTCCAGTGCTCTACCCTAATAAGGGTATTGGATATTTCCTCCTTATGCAAAAGCCTGTGTATGACATGCAACATCTATGAGGCAGAATACCGATACATTATGATTGCTACGAGATATTACAGCGAATAAATCTCGCGGCCGAACATATGGACCCAGTTTCTCTTAAGCGCCTCGGCCGCTTCGGAAGTCTTGTCTACCCCGATGATTACAATAGGCTGACCACTCTCACCCCTTCCCAGAAAGGTATAGAAATACAGTACGTTAATATTTGCTTCGCGCAGCGGTTTGAGTATGGCCTGCATCGCGCCCGGATGGTCGGGTATCTCAACCGCCAGCACCTCATTCTCCAACACCTTATAGCCGTTGCTTCTGAGGACGCTCAGTGTCTTGTCCGGATTATCGGTTACGAACCTCACCGTGCTGGTTCCAGAGGTATCGGCAACTGAGATGGCTCGTATATTAATGGCCTCTCGCCCAAGGCATTCGCTGACCGCCAGGAACATTCCGGGCACGTTCTCAAGTATGACCGATACCTGTTTTATGCTCATTGTTCACTCCTTTTTTACGTGATCCCGCATCTTGAGCCAAAATCAAAACAAATTATACCCTGCCAGCAGCGCTTTTTCATTTAAATCCAGCAGTTTTTTCTTGGCACTGAGAATGTGTTTAAGGGCTTCAGAAACATTGGATAATTCAACGACTCCGCTCTTCTTAGTGAACGCACCCAGCATGACCATGTTAGCAGTCCTGGGATTACCCAGATCTTCGGCTATCTTATTGGCAGGTACATTCACAATCTCGATATCCCCCCTGATTATCTCAGCCTCCACCAGCGAGGAGTTGAGGAAGAACAACCCTCCCGACTGTATATGATGCTGGAACTTAACTGCCGAGGGTTGATTCATTGCGATAACGAACTCCGGAGAAGAGGCTACCGGCGAGGCTATCTCATCATCGGATATGGCCACCGTGCAATTGGCTGTGCCTCCGCGAACCTCGGCGCCATAGGCAGGGAGGTAAGTAACATTTTTCCCTTCCAGCATGGCAGCCTCCGCCAGGTTCAGGCCCATGGAAAGCACCCCTTGTCCTCCGAAGCCGGCGACAAGCGTTTTAATCAGCACTTGTTTTCTCCGTAACGTCTCTGTATACGCCGAGAGGGAATATACCGGTCATCTCTTCATCAATCCATTGCCATGATTTTATGGGTGTCATTTTCCAGTTGGTGGGGCAGGGCGATAGTATCTCCACCATGGAGAAGCCGCGCCCATCCAGTTGCACCTGAAACGCTTTGGCAATGGCCTTTTTAGCCTTCCTGATGTTGGCGGGGGAGTTCACGGCTACACGTTCGATATAGGCCACGCCATCCAGCATGGATAGTATCTCGCTCATCTTGATGGGATGTCCCTCAAGTATATGATCGCGCCCGTAAGGGGTTGTGGTCGTTTTCATACCGCGCAGCGTGGTCGGCGCCATCTGGCCGCCGGTCATACCATAAACGGCATTGTTGATAAAGATGGTCGTTATATTTTCTCCCCGGTTGGCCGCATGGATGGTCTCAGCCGTGCCAATGCCGGCCAGGTCACCGTCCCCCTGGTATGTAAAGACCACGCTCTCTGGATAAGCGCGTTTGATGCCCGTGGCCACGGCTGCGCCCCTTCCATGGGCCGATTCCGCCATATCAACATCGAAGTAGTTATACGCAAAAACAGAGCATCCGGGTGGTGGTATACCGATTATCAGCTCTTGCAATCCCATCTCGTCGATGACCTCGCAGACCAGCCTGTGCGCCACAGAATGCCCGCAGCCGGGGCAATAATGGAATGGAGTCCTTTTAAGCGATTTGGGGCGTATATAAACAGGTTTCATCATTTCAAGCCCTTCTGGTAATAGAGCCTTGAGATTACCCTCGCCACTTCACTGGGATTGGGTATTACGCCACCGGGCCGGCCGTAGAAGGCCACTTCTCCCCTGCCTGCCAGCGCCAGCTGCACATCCTCAACCATTTGGCCCATATTCATTTCGAATACCAGGTATTGTTTGATGGTTTTAGACATCTCTTTGAGCGGCTCGTCCGGAAATGGCCACAGTGTGACCGGTCTGAACAGGCCGACTTTTAATCCTTCGGAGCGCAGGTTCTTAATAGCGCCCTTGGCTATGCGGGCGGCGATACCGAAGGCCACGACGACCAACCTGGCATCCTCTATCATAAAGGATTCGCAGGTGGTTTCCTCTTTCTTTATCAGAGTATAACGGCGGAATAGGCTCCAATTTATCTCCTCCAGCTCCGATGGATTGGATGTGAAGGTCTTTATTATTCTACTGGGACGTCCCTTGGCTCCTCGCAGAGAGCCTTCCCTAATGGGCAATACTGCAGGAGCTTCCCTGCTGAACTCGACAGGTTCCTTCATTTGACCAAGGACTCCGTCGCCCAGAATAATCACAGGTATCTTATATTTGTCAGCCAGATCAAAGGCCCGCATGGTCATATCGGCCAGTTCCTGAACGGATGACGGCCCCAGCACGATAGTGCGATAGTCACCGTGCCCGCCGCCGCGAGTGGCCTGGAAATAATCGGATTGCGCTGCCGAGATGCTGCCCAATCCCGGCCCTCCCCTCTGCATATTCACGATGACCGCCGGCAACTCACATGCCGCCAGGTACGAGATGCCTTCTTGTTTCAGACTGATGCCCGGGCTGGAGGAGGATGTCATGGCTCTGGCTCCTGCTACGCTGGCACCGTACACCATATTTATGGCAGCCACCTCGCTCTCAGCTTGCACGAAGGCACAACGCTTACGGCGGCTGAGGTGCGTTGCCATATATTCCGTAAGCTCGTTTTGCGGTGTTATAGGATATCCAAAATAACACTGGCAGCCGGCTCGGATTGCCGCTTCTCCAATGGCGCTGTTACCGTCCATCAGAATCTTAGCCACGGTATACCTCAATGGCCACTTCGGGACACACGATGGCGCAAATAGCGCAGCCTGTGCAATCGCCGTTATCTTTAAATTCTACCGGCTGATAACCGGCAGCGTTAAGCTTGCCCGATTGCGTAATTACTTTCTTGGGACAAAAATGGATACACAGCCCACATTCCTTGCAGAGTTCGGTCGATACCACGATTCTGCCCCCGGAGGATTTTACTGATGATTGTATATCCGACACGATTATCCCTTAATTAAAAATCGGGCCTGGTCAGCCCGTCCGTATCATTAATTTTATGCACCGGCCGGTTGAATAGCAAGTAGATACATATCACGGCATACTGGCAGGCACTGATGCCTGCCAGCAGAAATCAGTGCTTCAGATATTCCAATACCTGCTGGAAGGAGGTTACCGAGATGCTCAGGTCCCCGCTATAAGGGAAATCCATTATCAGAATAGTGAATAGTATGAGAGCTATCAACATCGCCAATAGTGTGGTCATGATAAGCTGCGCCACAAGGTTCTGGGATCCGAAGAAAACGGTGAAAACCACCGTGATGATTCCTCCCAGAAGAAGAACAAGCCACAGCGATGGATGCAGACCCGTCCTGGCATCCTGAAGACGCTGCCTCCTCATCTCAATAGCGTTGTTCATCTTTTCCAACATCTCACTGAAAAAAATCTTCTCGCTATTTGTTTTAGGATCAAACGTAATAATCAGTTCCCATACATCTTCGGCGGCGGCCTGCGCCTCCATGCTTGCCCCACCTCTCTGCATCAGTGGCCACTCGTATTTAACCACTGCGTCAAGATACTTGATATTAGCCTCAAGGAACTGGCCACTGAACGGCTCCGGTAATCCCATAGCATCACGGGAAATATCGAGAAAGTAGTTGGCTTCCTGTACAGCATCGTT
>JAQTLG010000032.1 GCA_028715025.1 Dehalococcoidia bacterium
CCAGGGCGTAAAAGAGTATCGAGACGATGCAGGCTGGTATACGCGGGTCGGCATGAAAGATTACTGGGAGATAAACATGGTGGGGAGGACCAGCCGCGAGCGCCTGGACTATCCCACACAGAAGCCGCTGGCCCTGCTCGAAAGAATAGTCTCCGCCAGCAGCAATCAGGGGGATATTGTACTGGACGCCTTTTGTGGCAGCGGCACGGCCCTGGCCGCCGCTCAGAAGCTGGGCCGCCGATGGATCGGCATCGATATCTCACCATCCGCCTGTAACCTGGCCCGAGGGCGTCTGAAAAGTCGGGACCTATAGCTTCCGGATTTCCCCGATCACGACATCAGGACGGTCGGTCATGATCACATCGATTCCGCAACGCAAAGCCCCCCTCATCGTTTCCTCATCCCCACCATCCCAGACGAATACCAGATCGCCTCTGGCATGCGCTTCTTCAACCAGATCGCCCGTTACTGTATTGGCAGCCACCTGAGTGAAACCGGCGGTCCCGGCTGAAGCGACCGTGCGCACGTCGTCTCCAGGCTCACTGATCACGGCACGGGGCAACTCGGGCGCCAGTGTAGCCAGTCTCTCGATCAGGACGGCATCGAAAGAGACCAGCACCGTCCATGCCTTATCAACATATCGGCGCAGTATGGCCAGGAATTTATCCAGGGAACGCACCTGTTTGAGCTCGATCAGAAGCACCAGCCCTTTGCCCAGTATATTCAGCGCCTCCTGAAGCGTGGGCACGCGGTAGCTGCCTTCCACTTTGCAGGCGGCCAGATCAGCCAGCGAAAGGCTGCCTATGCTGCGCCCGTCTATATCCGCATCATGATGGATAACGAATTCACCGTCCGCGGTCTCCTGCACGTCGAACTCGACTCCATCCACTCCGAGATCGAGGGCGGCTTTAAAAGCCTCCAGCGTATTCTCCGGAAAGTCCCTGTGGAAGCCGCGGTGGGCGATGACTACAGTTTTATGCATACTATCCGTCGAGCATGGCTACAGCGTCCATCTCAACCAGGGCGCCTTTGCTCAGAAGGTCCTGGACCACAATGCCGGTAGAGGCGGGGAAGCTGGCGCCGAAGAACTCCCGCCTGACTGCCGCCGTCCCTTTATACCCTTCCTTGGTGCGTATATAGTCGCAGGTCCAGACCACGTCATCGAAGGTGGCCCCCGCCGTATCCAGTATGGTTTTCATCTTCAGGAAGATCGTCCTGTACTGCTGTACGATGTCTCCCCTGATCACCAGTTTACCGGTCTGAAGGTCGATCTCCGTGGCATCCGTGCCCGAGATATAGAGCATATTGCCCCTGCGCACGGCCGGCGCAAAGGTAAGGTGTTCGTAGATCTCCCAGCCCTTGGGAATAATAGACTGCCTCTTACTCATCACTTCCTCCGACTGCCAGAATGGCTATCTCTAATGAGCCTGACCGGGGGAGTTGGTCAGCCGCTGGATAAGGTCCGGCGTCTCCTTCTGCCCCATCCCGTAGCTTATTAACTGTGCCAGCCGGTCAAGCATGGGTTTGGCCCCGTCCAGATCGTCATTTTCCAGCAGCGACAGCGCTTTTTCCAGGAGCTGAGTCTCCTCGCTAAGCTGGCAGGCGAATCCGCCCAGTTTGCCGCAGCAGGGAGCTATGACCTCCGACCGCCACAGATGTGCCTGTTTGATATCCAGCATCTTGCGCAGCTCTTCGATGCCCTCGCGCCTTGTCGCAGGGTTGCCAAGCTTGGCTCTGGCCGCGTTAAACGTATCGATATTTATCATTATCATATTTGCACCGCCTGCAGCTATTTTACCTCCTTTAATCAATGCTTGAAATGCCTGACTCCCGTGAAAACCATGGCCATGCCATGCTTGTCGGCCGCATCGATGGACTGCTGGTCTCTGATCGATCCCCCCACCTGTATAATGGCCGTCACTCCACCGGCTGCGGCCAGCTCCACAGTATCAGGGAAGGGAATGAAGGCATCCGAGCCCAGCACAGCCCCCTTCGATCTCTCGCCTGCCCGCTCCAGGGCGATCTGAGCGCTGACCGACCGGTTGGGCTGGCCTGCCCCCATGCCCAGCAGCGTGCGGTCCCTGGCCAGCGTTATGCCGTTCGATTTAATATGCTTGACCACCTTCCAGGCGAAGAAGAGATCATCCCATTCCCTCTCGCTCGGCGCACGTTTGGTTACAACCTTTGGTTTGAATTCTTCATCGGTGTAGAAATCCTTGAGCTGGGCCAGGAATCCTCCCGTGATGGGGCGGAACTCCACAACCCTTCCTTTCGGAGATACCGGCTCAGCCGGCATGGACAGCAGCCGCAGGCTCTTCTTGCGGCCTAGCAATGCCAGCGACTCCTCGGTATAACCTCCCGTTATGATCGCATCGAAATGCGTTTTGTCCACCTCGGTTGCCAGGCCGATATCCATTACCCGGTTAACGGCCACAATACCACCGAAGGCCGCCACGGGGTCGCCGGCCAGTGCTCTGAGATAGGCTTCGGTAAGATCATTGTTGCTGCACAGGCCGCAGGGATTGGTGTGCTTGATGACTGCCACAGCAGGCTCCACAAAATCGCTCGCCACGTTCCAGGCCGAGTCGATATCAAGGAAATTGTTGAAGGAAAGCTCGGGCCCGGAGTGCCGTTTGACCCGGGTAATACCCCGGGGCTTATGCCCCGCCACTTTCTCAACGTACAGCGCCGCAGGCTGATGCGGATTCTCGCCGTAGCGAAGGTTATACATCTTCCCCAGGGCCAGCGTAAGCTCCCCGGGGAAATTCTCGCCTTCCAGCAGGTACTGCGAAATCGCCGTGTCATAGAGCGCAACATGCTGAAATGCTTTCTGCGCCAGCTTGCGGCGGAAGGCCATGTCAACCTGTCCCGCCTTTAGTTTTTCTATCAGTTCATCATAGTCGGCCGGATCCACCACCACCAGAACGGCCGGGAAATTCTTGGCCGCAGCCCTGATCATGGTGGGGCCGCCGATATCGATATTCTCCAGCGCGTCTTCCAGTGTCACTTCCGCCCTGGAAACGGTCTCTACAAAGGGGTACAGGTTGACCACCACCAGGTCGATCAAGCCGATCTTGTGATTATCAAGCTCCTGCATATGCCGGTCCAGGTCGCGCCGCGCAAGTATTCCGCCGTGCACCATGGGATGCAGCGTCTTAACCCGGCCGTCCAGTATCTCGGGAAATCCGGTTATGTCGGATATACTGTGTACTTTAAGGCCTGAATCGGTCAATGATTTCCTGGTGCCGCCGGTGCTGAATATATCGACCTTAAGGCCCTCCAGCTTTTTGGCGAAATCGACCAGCCCTGATTTATTGGAAACACTCAGGATTGCTCGCATAGCTTCCCCCCTTACCGTATTATCACTTTCTCGCTGCCATTGGCCTTGATAACCCTGCCGATGACGCGGGCGCCGGACACAGTCTGCAACATTCTAGCGGAACAGTCCTTGTCACAGAGCACAATCATACCCACGCCCATATTGAAGACGCGGAACATCTCTTCATCCTTGATATTGCCTCTCTTCTGAATGAGGTCAAATACAGCCGGCGCCGTCCATGATGACCTGTCCAGTTCCACCGAACAGCCTTGAGGCAGGATCCGCGGTATATTCCCCACAAGCCCTCCTCCGGTTATATGCGCGATACCGTGGACCTCGCCCAGGAAGGATTTAAGATCATTGTAATAACAGCGATGCGGTATCAGCAGCTCCTCTCCCAGTGTCCTGCCCAGCTCCGGATGTATAACCTTGAGTGTAAGAGCATCGTGATCGATGCCGAAAACCTTGCGTACCAGCGAGTAGCCGTTGGTATGCAGGCCGCTGGATGCCAGCCCGATCACGGTATCGCCTTCGGTGATCTTCTCACCGCTGATCAGACTATTTTTTTCCACCACACCCACGATAAATCCAGCCAGGTCGTAGTCCGCCGACTTGTACATGCCGGGCATCTCGGCTGTCTCGCCGCCGATCAATGCGCAGCCGACCTCCTTACAGGCCAGTGCCAGGCCGGACACTATAGCTGCCACCTTGTGCGGGTGCAGCTTGCCCAGGGCAACATAGTCCAGCATAAAGAGGGGGCTGGCGCCACAGCAGAGTATGTCGTTAACGCAATGGTTGGCCAGGTCCATGCCTACCGAATCATGTTTGTCCATGAGAACGGCTATCTTGAGCTTGGTGCCCACGCCGTCGGAGCTGGACACAAGCACAGGGTCCCTGTATTCTTTCAGCTTGAAGAAAGCGCCGAAATGCCCGATATCGGTCAGCACCTCGGGGCCGAACGTCGGCCGCACCAGTTCCCTGATCAGTTCCTTGGTCTTGTCGGCAGCCGAAATGTCAACGCCGGCCTGGGCGTAAGCGCCCTTAGGTTTCGATTTCACTGAGGCTCCTTGCCACATCCAGGGGAAGAGTCTCCAGCTGTAATTTGTCCATCTCGAGCTGCACCGGCATGGGATATTCGCCGGTAAAACAGGCCGCGCAGAATATCTCCTTGGGCAGTCCGATGGACTCGATCAGTCCTTTCATACTGATGTAGCCGAGCGTATCCGCGCCGATGGCGTTTTTAATCTCCGGGACGGTCTTCTGTGCGGCTATCAGTTCCCAGCGTGTGGCCATATCGACGCCGAAAAAGCAGGGGTAGCGTATGGGCGGTGCGCATATCCTCAGGTGCACCTCTCTGGCCCCGGCCTTCTTGAGCATGTTGATCACGCGTGGGGTGGTGGTGCCGCGCACGATGCTGTCGTCCACCACTACCAGTCGCTTGCCGGATATCTCCTGGGTCAGCGGGTTGAACTTGAGCCTGACGCCCAGCTCGCGCAGGCGCTGGTCCGGCGCGATGAAGGTACGCGCCACATAGCGGTTTTTAAGCAGTCCTTCATGATAGGGGATGCCCGACGCCCTTGCGTAACCTATCCCGGCAGCCGTGGCTGAATCCGGTACGCCCATTACCATGTCGGCATCCACCGGATACTCCCGGGAGAGCGTTGCGCCCATCTGCTCCCGGGCGGAGTAGATTAATTTGCCGTTGAGCAGGCTGTCGGGCCGGGCAAAGTAAATAAATTCAAATATGCAGAGGGCTTTGCGCTCGCTTTCGATACGCGTGCTGCGCACGCCGTTACTGTCGATGGTAACTATCTCGCCGGGCTCTATCTCTCTGACGAACTGGGCACCGATATTGTCGAAAGCACATGTCTCAGATGCCAGCACCCATCCACCGTCGATGGTTCCCAGCGAGAGCGGCCTGACGCCCATGGGATCGCGCACGCCGTAAAGCCTTTCACCTGCGATGATAACCAGCGAGTAGGCCCCCTGCAGGCGTCGCATGGCATACTTGATTTTAGCCTCGATCTCTTTCTCGGGAGACGCGAGTATCAGATAGCCGATCACCTCTGAGTCGGTGGACGAGTTGAACTTGAATCCCTGCTCCTCGAGGTTGGCCCGCAGGGCTGCGCTGTTGGTTATATTGCCGTTATGTCCCAGGGCCACCTGCAAATCGGTAGTGCCGGCCAGGATAGGCTGCGCATTGCAGGCAACACTGGAGCCGGTGGTGGAATACCGGTTATGGCCGATGGCGATATTGCCCTTGAGACGCAGCAATTCGTCCTCATTGAATGCGTGTGATACAAGCCCCATATCCGTGTGGATATAGATCTTTCCGTCCTCGGCTGTAGCTATACCCGCGCTTTCCTGCCCGCGATGCTGAAGGGCAAACAACGCAAAGAAAGAGATACGGGCTACATCTACTCCGGGAGCGTAAATACCGAAAATGCCGCAGCTTTCGTGCAAATCATGCATCGGTGTGCACGTGAATTATACGGTTTTACAGCAGCACGGTCAATGCGCTGCACGGTCTGACATCGCTAGGAAGAGGCTGGACAGCCCCGGCACCCGGAAAGGTTATTGGCCGCGCCACACGCGTGCTATAGACCGGCCAGCTTGCTCATCCAGGACATCACAGCTTCGATGGCCCTCTCGTCCTGGCGCAGCCTGTGGCCCGCGCCCGGCAGAATCAGTTTTTCCTTGGGCCGTCCGGCTTTCTTATACAGGCGCTCGACATGCTCAACAGGCACGACATCATCATCCTTGCCATGTATCAACAACAGCGGTTTCGGAGCTATCTTATCTATGTGCTCAATGGGCGCGACCTCTTTAAATCCATCCAGCCATTTCTTGACCGAAGGGGGATAACCGGCGTCTTTAATGATCCCTATCTCCCTGAACCTGGCGATCAGCGATTCCGCCGTATAGCCGCCGGCCATAAAGTCGAACTCAGCCGGGCAGGCCAGCGTGGCCACAGCGCTTACACGTTTCTCCCGGGCGGCGACGTTGATGCAGGCGGCTGCGCCTCCCGACGAGCCCAGTAAATATATCTTCTTCCTGTCCACTTCCATCAGCATATAAAGGAAGTCAACAGCAGCCTCCAGGTCACAGATCCATCCCGGCATATCGATATTGCCCTGGCTGGGTCCGCACCCCCTGAAGTTGAAGACCAGTGCGATGAATCCCGCCCGGCAGAACCTGGCGGCCAGCTCGGGATAGCCGCCCTTTTCATCAGGGTTGTATGGAACAGCGGGGATGCCGTGGCATAAACACACGGCAGGATAGATCTTGCTGCAGTCGTCCGGCAGGAAAACCTGGCCGGCCAGCATGGTATCGTCCGCGCACAGGACTACGGCTGAATCCCGCATTACTTGATCACCCCCAGCATTAACATCAGGAGCAGGCCCCACGAAATCACCACCATTATGAACCAGATAACCTTGTTCCAGCGCAGAATCTTCACACCGTCCAGCGGCGGGAAGGGTACGAGGTTGAAAGCCGCCAGCCACAGGTTGACCTGGAAGCCGAAGGCGCCGACCAGGCTCCAGATGCCGGAATTTCCCGCCCCCGCGGTCAGCAGGAAGAAAAGTCCGGCCAGTATAATATTGGCGACGGGGCCGGCGGCTGATATCATCCCCTCCTCCCCGGGATCCGGCTGCTTATATGTCGATGTATAGACGGCGCCCGGCGCGAAAAAAAGAAAACGGCCGAAGCTGATAATGGCGGAGGCGACTGCTATGATCAGGCCAAGCTTCCACATGCGGAACTCGGCACGGTATCCGAAGCGCTGGGCCACTCCCTTGTGGGCCAGCTCATGAAAGAGAAAGCCGGTCCCAATGCCGACCAGGGCTACGCCCAGGAAAATGGCAAACTGCGCCAGCGACTGCGCATAAGGCGTTCCCTGCTGAGGGATCAAGTATTGCAGGGAAAAGCATAAACCCAGCGCCAGCCAGCAGATGGCAAGATCGCGCAGTTCGATTTTACTGAAGCTCACGGTTTAAAGGGCCTCATATGCATTAGAAATTCTATATTCCCATCGGCGCCGGAGATAGGTGACGCCGTCAGGTTAAGCAACGACCAGTTATTCAGATTTATCCAGGTTATGAATTTGCCGATGCAGCGGGCGTGAACCTCCGGATCTCTGATCACGCCGCCTTTGCCCACGTCCTTCCTATCGGCCTCGAACTGCGGTTTGAAGAGGACGACCAGCCCGCCGTCCTGTTCAAGATGCGGCAGTATATTGGGTATGACCGCGGTTACCGATATGAACGATACGTCCACGGTGGCCAGGCTGGCTTTGCCGGGCAGATCGAAGGGATAGTGGGCATTGACCTTCTCGATGACGATTACACGATCATCCTGCCGCAGCCTGTAATCTATCTGTCCATGGCCGACATCCAGAGCGAAAACTCTCTCCGCCCCGTGCTGCAACAGGCAGTCGGTGAAGCCCCCCGTCGATGCCCCGACGTCCAGGCATTGCAGGCCAGATACGTTGATGCCGAACTCCTTCAGCGCATGCTCGAGCTTGAGGCCGCCCCGGCTTACATAGGGCAGCTTCTCCTTGAGGCTTATTTCGACATCGTCCGATATAAGGTATCCCGCCTTGGTCAGCAGACTGCCGTTAACGGTCACCTCGCCGGCCATAATCATAGCCTGCGCCTTGCTCCTGTTCCCGGCAAGGCCGCGTGCGACTAAAAGGCTGTCGAGGCGCTGTTTGGGCATATCAATAATTGTGAATATACAGGGGCGGATTTCAAAATCCGCCCCTGCGTCATCAATGACGGGTATCTCCTGTTATTTCGCCGGAGGAGGCGGCGGGGGCAACATGCCCTTGGTCAGGCTCTTGGGCATCAGGTCAGCCAGCTCCTTGACCGTCCAGACGCCGTCTTTAAAGATGCTCGAAATCACGGTGGGTTCGGAATACAGTCCGACCTCGCCTCCACCCACGAAGAAGGTCTTGCCGTTTATGCCGCCCGCAGCATCCGTTGCCAGATAGACCACCAGCGGTGCAATATGCTCGGGCGCCATCTTCTTCAACTCGGCTCCGATATCCAGGCCCAGTCCGCCGCCGCCTTCCTTGGCTTTCTTTTCCATAGCCGCCTGCAACTCGGGAGTCAGTGTCAGCCTGGTAGCTGCGATGGGACGTATGCAGTTGGTGGTCACACCGTACTTGGCCATATCGAGGGCCACGGTGCGCGTGAACCCCACGATGCCTTCCTTGGCTGCACTGTAGTTGGCCTGCCCCAGATTGCCCAGGCCGGCCTGCGACGACGTGTTGATGATGCGCCCGCTGCGCTGCTGCCGGAAGACGGCGCAGGCATGCCGCGTGCAGAAAAAATGCCCGTAAAGATGCACCTTCTGGATGATGTCCCACTCGTCCTCGGTCATATGGAAGACCATGCGGTCACGCAGTATGCCTGCGTTGTTGACCAGTATGTCTATTTTGCCGAAGGCGTCGACGGCCGTCTTGATTATATTCTCGCCGCCCTTCCAGGTGGCCACCGAATCGTAGTTGGCCACAGCCTGGCCGCCCATCTTCTTGATCTCGGCCACGACCTCGTCGGCCGGCACGGATGCCGAGCCTGCGCCGTCGGACCCGCCACCCAGATCGTTGATAACGACCTTGGCCCCTTCCGATGCGAAGAGCAGCGCCTCGGCCTTTCCCAGGCCGCGCCCTGAGCCGGTGATTACGGCTACCTTACCGTCTAATAAACCCATGCAGATACCTCCTTTTTTATGCGAAGTAGATTATTTTAACACACGTTGATGCAAATAATTAATAGTCTGTTCAGGCCTCGGCCAGCAGGGTCTCGCGCCTGACCTTCTCCGCATCATCCGGATAGGTGCGCGCGGCGATGAGGAAGAATATACCACCCACAACACCTACTGCAGCCGAGAGCATGACCGCCATGCTCAATCCCTCGGCGCCGCCACCCAGCAGATCGGACAGCCAGCCTATCAGCCACGGGCCCCAGGCCCCACCGAAGAGGTACTGGGCAAATACCACCAGCCCCATGGAGAGGCCCTTGTGGGCCACCGGCACGATATCCTGCGAAACCGTGGCAAAAGCCGGCACCGCCATCGAGGCAATGATGCCGTAGAGCACGGCCAGCGCAATGCCCAGGGGGCTGAACTTTGTCAGTATCACGATCACGATCAACACAGCGGAGGTCAGGTAGGCAACGGCCGGTACATACATCCTGCCGCGCGGATCCTTCTTGCGCCAGACATCCGACAGCACGCCGCCCAGCGGCGCACCGATGATAGCAGTCAGGCCGATTCCCCCAACCAGCATGCCGGCGGCGGCCTCGTTCACATTCATTACGCGCATGATCAGGCTGGGCAGCCAGATCAACACCGAGGTGGACATGAAAACGGCCAGGCCCAGGGCCGGGTAGAACCATTTGATAGTAGGCAGCTTGAGCACGTTGCTCAGCGCAACAAAAAAGCCCTTGATACCGGTCGATGCGCCTGCATCAACCGCTGTCTTATAATCCTTCATAAAGAAGGCCAGTACACCCAGGATAACGCCGGGTATGGCGAAATAGTAAAAAGGCGTGCGCCATCCGAACTTGGCCGAGATGATACCGCCCAGCATCACGCCGGCAGCCGCCCCCAGCGGTATGGCGATGTGAAAGATGCCGAGCGCCCTGCCTCGTTTCTCCTTGGCATAAGAGGCGCTGATCATGGCGGTGCCGCCCGGTACGAAGCCGGCTTCGCCCAGGCCTACGAAGGCGCGCGGGATGAGCACAGTGACAAAGTTGGTCGCCAGGCCGGTGAGGAAGGTGAAGCCGCTCCACAGTATGGCCATCAGCCCGATCGATTTCCTGCGGCTCCAGCGGTCGATCATGTGTGCTATGGGGAAGGAGAAGAGCGCCATACCCAGGATGAGCACTGTCGAGGCCAGTCCGCATTCGGCGTCGGTCAGGCCCAGCTCCATTTTCATAGGCTGCAGGATGACCGAGAACACCTGCCGGTCCATGTAGTTGATGGCGTACAGCAGTGTACAT